>CAYYNI010000005.1:0-27235 GCA_964472765.1 uncultured Thermotogaceae bacterium
GTAATCAAAATAACCCCTCCCGTTTTTTCCTATTTAATTGATTAATTATAATCTTCCAACTCTATTTACTGCTGCATCAAGTAATTGATCTTCCGTTGTAATTACCCTTTGCGTTATCTCAAAATGTCTTTGTGCTGTAATCAAATTTAGCATTTCACGTACCGCATTAACATTCGCTCGTTCATAAGAGCCTTGAATAACTTCTGAAGTAAAATTCTGTCTGGGTTCCCCTGAAAATGGTGTTTGGGCAAAATAATTATCCCCTACTTTTCTCAAACCCGTTTGATCTTCGAATTCAACAACTGCTATCCGTCCTGTTAACACGCCGTTTTGTGTAATTGATCCATCAGAAGATACCCTCATTTGATCACTTATCATAATCTTCTCATCGCTATCCGTCAAAAGATAATTTCCCACACAGTCCACAAGAAAACCCTCATTATTACGATGCCATTGTCCATTTCTAGTATAATAACGTCCACCATCATCGGTTTCAACAGTGAAAAAACCCTGACCGTTCAGTGCAAAATCATATTCCCTTCCGGTTTGAACAACAGCTCCCTGTGAAAAATAGGCTTGAGATTCATCTAATACTACACCGCTTTCCATCTTACCGATGGCGTATCGATTTTGCTCGTCGGTTAAAGATTCGGTTCTGAATATTTCCCGTTTTAAATATGTACTGAACGCCAATGTATCTTTCTTAAAACCTGCAGTTTCGACATTAGCAAGGTTATTAGCCGTTGTGTTGACACGTGCTTCCTCAGCCAGCATACCCATTGCGGCAGTATATATCCCCCTAATCATCCTCTCACCTCAGTTCCATTATTTAGCAAGTTGAACCTTTCTAATTGATCTCGCTTAAGATCAGTTGAAATCAACTTAAATCCCCTTAAGATATCCTCTCCAGGCGTATCACTCATTACAACTGAAAAACCGGTTCTCTCTTCAATCGCCCGAACGAACCATTTTTCGTTAGTCGGCCCCCCGGATAAACGAAGCCCTTTCTCTAAAAACTCTGAACTCAAATCAGGTGATAACCGTTTAAAAACATCCGTTATCATACCGAAAAAACGGACCAATCCCTCTTTTAACAGATGTTGGAAATAGTCTCTTTCTATCGATTTTTCAACTACTTCCCCGGTCACTTTGTTTCTTCCCTTTACTAACAATTTGTGGTTTTCGTTATCGGAAAAAGCGTTAAAAAGGGTCTTTCTACCTATTTGAACACCTTCTTCAAAGCGAACTTTTTTAAGCATGTCGGCAACGATTCTTTCAAACCCGCCTTTTTGAGTATCCCCATAAAGCAACTTGCCGTTGTTGAGCAAATAGGTATCAAAACGGCCGGCCCCTGTTTGAGTAACAAACTCAAAGCCAAATTTTCCCATCTGCTCGTAAATTGAAGTCAAACAGAAGATATACTCTGGGACAAACAGCAAATCTGAAACATCAAGGGATTGAGCAACAAATAAATAAGCCCTTTGCTCAACATTGGTGGCAAAGGTGGGTATAGAAAAGACGCCGTTAACCTTTGTTCGAAAACCTTTTTTATAATGATTTGCCAAAATGGCTTGCAACAAAATAAGAAGGGCATGATGATTTGCAATGGTTCCATTTTTAATGGGATAAACAATTTTGATGTCTTGGCTGACTTGAGCCTCATGAACATTTGATCCATAAGCAATCACTTCCGCTTCATCATTTAAGGCAATAATTGACGATCCATGATAAACCAAGCCATGACTGGAAGAAAATATTCTGATGTTTTCGGTACCTAGGTCAAAAAACAAAAAATCGTTCTTCAATTTACATCACCACTATATCTTTCTATAACGGTTGCTGAAATTCCCAAAGCCACACGTCCTTTTTCATCACCGACCTATTTATTGAATGGATGATCAATCATCCCGGACCAACTGATGATATAATTGATTCAGTATCGTTTAAACTGGACTATTTCCGGAGTAGGTCAGTAACCTTGAGGTGAAAAAAATGTCAAAAGAATTGTATGTTGGGGTTGGTGATGAAGTAATCAATGATTTCATCCATGACAGCCTTGTTGCCACAAACGAAAACATGGAAGCATTCTCTGTAAAAGCTCATCAGCGTATCTTGGAATTGTTTATCACAGGCAGCTTTAAACAATTAAAAGGAACCGTTAAGTTTCAACTGTTTTTGGAAAATTTTTCACAGGATTTAACCTCATCCAAAACGATTGTGTTCACTGTAAAACCCATTGGCGCTCTTTCAAAAATGGCTTTACCGAGCATTAAGATTTTCAAAGACCGTTTTGAACCGTTTTTCATTTTCCAAAAAGACCTTTTAATCGTCAATCTATATGCACTTATTAAAGAAAAAAAACCAGAGTTTCTCTCCCTTTTGATTCGATATCAACTGAAACAGCTCACCATAGAACCCGGAATGATTATGATTAACCTGATAAAAAATCAATAAAACCACACCACAAACTCTTTTTTTATGTTATAATGAGATAAAACAATTCTCTATTTATTCTAACAAAGGAGGTAATGATCGATATCCACTAATCATTTTCAGGCAAGATAATAATGATGATGAAAAAAACAACCATCACAAAGGCAATGGTTAAAATGATCTCCCACGGAGATCCAAAAGCCGAAATCTTCGCACAGTTAATCCAGCAGTATGGTCTGAAGTATCATAACCTCATCTCACAAATCATCCATTTTGAATATGATTATCTAAGAGAAAAATACGATCCGGAAAGGGTCATAAGAAGAGATATTAGCGAATTACTGCAAAATCAAAAAACGAAATCCGAGATTTATCAAGATTTATTTAAAAAATACGGCCATCAGGCAGATTCCTTGATCACAACTACTTTGGAAAAAGATTATGATTTATTGAAAGAGCAACAAAAGGAAGGCCAGAAAGTTGCTGAATCTGCAGATAAAATGGATTACACGATCTTCTTTAATCTGAACGAGAAATTAAAGGTGACGAATAAAGAAAAGTTCGATTACCAACTTCAAAAAGAATTCATTACGGAAAAGAAAGCATTGATCGGGGAGATAGAAATCAAACATGGAAAATTGTTTATCGGCGCTTATTCCTATGAAGAAAATCTGATCTTAACTTTTTTCAACTTTATTACCGTCTTAAATGCTGTTTTTAAGGACTATTTTGTGTTGACCCTATCCCATCTTCTTTCGGCTGAACTGTCGAAAAAACTCAACCCAACCCAACCCCTTGAATTCGATTCAATCACTCATATCAAGGATATTGAGTTAAACTGTTTCAACCCATCAGAAACAGGCGAACACCCGGATCAGTATCGGCTGGATGTTTTCTACAGTGTTGATTCAGAAATGCTGAGTATGACTGTCATAGCAAAAAAGCCTCAAGAAGCATATGACAAACAGGCGTGATACTTTCCGGTATCACGCCTGTTTGAACTTAAAATCGTAGCCAAATTTGGATTTGGAAATTCGGATTGATTTGTATCTGCGGTTGACCCGGATTGACTTGGATCACGGGTTGCTGTGGTTGCGGCATCGCCCAAATACTGCCTTGTCCGTATGAATCCAAAACAACTGAAATCAATGTCCAGCTGTTCCATTGCGGCCGATACAGTCTTAATATGATGTTAGACAGGTAAGGAGCCGAGTTGATGAAATTCAACATGGTTGTATAGTTGTAAGTCTGGGTATAGTGGTATTGATAATTGAACTGAGCCAATTGACCCAACTGCTGGTTCAAAGAATAATAGGGGTTAAAAGAGATCAAGGCTCCCTGGTTGGGATTGTATTGATAGCCCCAGATCTGACTGTTGGGCAACATAATCGCTTCAGTGATAATATCTCCGGGGTATAAATAACCGTAAGCGGGGTAACCCATAGCCGTTTGCGTCACAGAAACCCCCGTTAAATATTGACCGTTAATATAGCCGTTGTAATTTTGAAGCTGAACACCCAATCGAACTGAAAAAGCAAAACTTGTTATCAATGTGATTAAAACCAACAAAACTAAAATTTTCTTCATGATTTCACCCGCTTTCTTTATCTTCCTTCAGTGACCCAGCCACCACCACCGCCACCAGGTTCTACTGTAAACGATTGAGACCCGGTAATATACCAATAACTATGGCCAGAAGGAAACTGAAGGTATAAACCATTGCTCATATTTTTCACTCTAAGATAATAGCCCGCTTCGCCAAGTATTGAACTTGTTGCGTTCCACCAATTTCCAACCGTTTCTTGTCTGACGATCCAATCAAAAATAAGATCGTCGTGAATCTCAAGAAGTAGCTGAACTCCAGCCTGATTAGTTACAGTCAAAGTATATAGTGCAGGCCCTGGTCCGGGTGTTACGACACAACTCGCCGCCATAAAACTAATGGAAACAAAGACAATGACACTGACCAATAAAATCGTCAACAGTGCCTTTTTCATCACAATCACTCCCTTTAATGAGGGTTACCCTCATTGATTGTCAATTTCATCCAGAATCTTGAGATAATTCTCATACCGACTCATTAAAATCTTGCCTTCCTCAACGGCTTCTTTCACGGCACAACCGGGTTCAGAGACATGCATACAATTTTCAAAGGAACACATTGAAGAATAATCAATCAAATCCGGCATTAAAAAACGAATATTCTCACTGTCAAAATCTTTTAAATCGAGAAAGGCAAATCCCGGTGTATCTGCAATCAAACCCGTCTCTCCAATTCCCAATAATTCGGTGTATGTGGTCGTGTGTTTTCCTCTTACCAGTTGTTGGGACAGATCACCTTCCCTTAATTTTAACCCAGGCTCGATGGCGTTTAATAAGCTACTTTTTCCCACACCTGACATACCGGCCATTGTTGAAATTTTTCCGTTAAATAACCGTTTTAAAATGTCTATGCCTTGAGAGGTCTTCGCACTAGTCTGAATGCAGGTATGGTATTTTGAATAATAGGCCATCAATTTGTCCTGATCAATTTTCGCACTTGAATCCAATAAATCCACTTTGTTAAAAACAAGAACACTTTCAATTTCCTGTAATTCTGCCATGATCAAAAATTTGTCTAAAGTGATGAGCGAGATAGGTGGGTGTGATATGGTTAAGACGAGGATTACTTGATCGATATTCGCAATCCTTGGTCGATTCAGCTCATTTTTTCTGGGCAGAATATTCTCTATTCTCCCCTTCATATCGTCAAATCCGATATATTCAACGATATCGCCCACAATAGGTCTGATTCCCTGCTGTTTGAATTTTCCTCGTAAAGTGCACGTATATCTTTTTCTGCTCAAGGTATCGATCACATCCAGCATATTTGAATGAAACCGAACGACTATAGCCTGACGCCTATCCATTCATCACTTCCTTCTTCTTTCATTATCCCCATCATCACCAAATCCTGTATTCTTCCATCCTCAAATCGCACCGCTTCTTTTCTGACCCCTTCCACCTGAAATCCGTACCGTTCATACAATCGGATTGCCCGTTGATTGGAATGCATCACAAAAAGCGTCATCCTTCTTATTACTATGTTTTTTTCTCCCCATCGCATGAGGTTTTCAATCAATTTTGATCCGATCCCCCGACCAAAATAATCTTTATGAACGGATAAACCAAACTCGCCATCGTGTTTATCCCTTGATCTCGTACCCCCAACGAAATTCAAAATTCCCAAAACCTTTTTATTTTGCACCGCAATAAAAAACACACAATTATCCCTTTCCGAATGAAGCCGTATCATCTGTTTCTCATGGGCTATGTCCAAATTCATCTCTGCCGTTCTTGAAATCATATATTGATAATGATCCTGATTGTCCTTAATATACTCAATAATGGCTTTCGCATCGGCCTCTTGAGCCTCTCTGACAATGACCGGTTCTGATTTTTGCATGGCGGCTTTACACCTTCAAATGGTCTCTGATCATCATTTCGTCAATTCTTCCGTAGATCATGGCGTGATAACCGTTATCCTGTTGATAATGCTTACGAATATAGGCACTATCCAAGTGAAAAGCCTCGATTTGATTGGTGGTGATGATGCGGCAGTTCAGAACGATTTTCGCCTCGTCTATCACGGCATATCGGTCTTTTGTAACAGAGTAGTGAATGAGCCCTTTGGCAAATTTATCTTCATCATATCCTGATACAGATCCGAAATAATTGAGGGCATCCTGATGCCCGTCATCGAAAAAATTCACGCTGAATGTACCGGCTTCATGAATGGCATTGATGGTATACCGGTAGGGCCTGACTGCGGCAATGAAAAAGGGTTCATTCCACATGTTGCCGAAAAATCCCCAAGCCACCGTCATGCCGGTTGCCCCTTTGTCCTCATCTATCGCCGTCAGAATAACTTGTCCATCGATGAGCTTCTTCATCATGTACTCAATTTTTGAGAGAAATATTCCCTTATCCACAGGTTAATCGACCTCCTTCAGTTTTTTCAAAAAACCCGTCAACTCAGGTTTTAAATCCGCTGTGAATTGATAATCTTTTTTTTGTTCCTCATCGTAAAAAGACATCTTACTGCAATGTAAAAATTGTCTTTTTAAGCCCAGAGGGCTTAATCGATGGTTTATTTCTCTGTTTCCGTATTGATCATCACCGGCGACTGGATATCCCGACTGGGCCAGATGCCTTCGAATTTGATGCTTTCTTCCGGTCTCTATTACAACACTTGCCAGTGTCAGCCACTGTGAAGGATCCTCATCCAAAACATACTGATGCAAAGGGCTAATCCTTGAAAGGGCTGTTTTATCTTCAATGGGAAGCTCACAGACAAAATCATGATCTGCTCTTCCTACAAATAGAACGGTGTATTCTTTATAAACATCTTTTTTTGCAATCAACTGGGATAGCCTTCTGGCTAATGGCCTTTTCTTTGCGATCAATAAAACACCGGAGGTGTTTCTGTCTAATCGATGAACAAGATACGGTTCAAACCCCCTTTGATGCGCATAATACATCAGCCCTTCGATCAAAGTGGCCCGAGTTTCCTCACCTGTTCCCGGATGGACGGAACAACCGGCTTCTTTATTGATCACCAACAAATTTGAATCTTCCATAATGATATCCAGCACCATTGGAACTGCTTTGAGTTCTCTTTTTCCAGAAGGTTTGCGACGAATAGACTCTTTGACTTTCTTCTCACCCGGAAGCCATACACTCACCTCATCGCCCACCACAAGTGAGGCCGCAGGATCCTTTGTTCGCTTGCCATTGAGTTTTACGTCCCCTTTTCTGATTATTTTATAGAGGGAAGCCATTTTCAATTCTTCAAATGACTTTCTTAAAAACTTGTCCAATCTGTTGAAATAGCTTTCTTCAGTAACTTTAACAATTCTTTGCAAGCGTCTCTCCCTTCTGTTGTAAATAACGGCCCTTCACGATATTAATAATAAAAATCCAGTTTAATCCCTTTCAGTCCGTCAAATGAATGATCGGAATAGGTTTCCAACAGGATTCCGTTAAAATAAGACTGTTTTTTAAAAAAGGTTGAAGTGGGTAAAAAGGCCATATCTGTCTTGTGTTCTCCACTTATATTTTCTCTCAAGATCTCCCTGGCTGCCATACCGTATTCATTGTCTTCAAACAGGATGTCCGCCTGGGGAAACAATCGCTGAAAATGAACACTGTTCACATAGCTGTTCTTTTTGCCCAACGGTGTTTCGCTTTTAGAAGGCACATGATTGTTAGTTGAAACGGTTGTCTTAGATAATTCTCTATTAAAATGATCGATGAGCTGATTGATTGAATGGTTTTTATTCTCGCTGATGGATTCACGAAATTGCTGATACTTCAACAACAGGGAAGATGAATCCTTCGCCTCATTAATCCTTCTTAACAAAAGCGTTAGGAGGGTGTCTTGTATGCGTTTATCGTAATCAGAGCGCTTATAAGGAAAAGCAACTGTTTGGGCAGCTGCACTGACCATATGGCTTCCTCCCAATATCACTGTTTGTCTTTATGAAACCATTATATCACTTTCTTGATCAATTTTCTTTCGTATCAAGCGTTTGACTGTAAAAATTGTTTGAAATCTCTTGCCAGTTTTGCAATGGCATACAATATGATGATAAATTCCAAACGCCCTAAAAACATCCCCACGGTTTCAGTCCAAATGACAGCCAACGGGGCGGATGTGCTGGTAATCCCTAAAGAAAGCCCAACCGTGGATAATGCCGAGGCATACTCAAAAGCCGATTCCATGAGGGGATTTCCGTGGGCAACCAAAACACTGATCCCAATCACTAAATTTAACAGATACAGCGTCGTGAAGATGAGAATGCTCTTTAATAACGTGCTGTCGATTTTAAATTCGATGTTGCCTTTGCAAGCGGAAGCGTATTTCACCGTTCCTTTGGGCAGAAAAAACTTTTCTATTTCAATCCAAATGGCCTTGAACACCACGTATATTCTAAACAACTTCAACCCGCCTGAAGTTGAATCCATCATTCCACCAAATATCATCAGCAACGTCAGCATTAAAAGGGGAAAATGCCCCCAAAGCTGTAAATCCGTCGTAGCAAAACCGGTGCCGGTCAATGCGGATACCCCCTGAAACACACTATGTCTGACAGATTCACCTAAATTGGTGTAAATACTCCCGAATACGCCTCCAATGATCAATGGAATAAATAAAATAAGGATAAATAAATACGTCCAAGGTTCGACATTTCGCTTCAATTGCCGAAAATCACCGGACCAAAGCAAGTAATGGATTCCAAACCCCGTTGTACCCAATGTCATTAAAACGATGGTGATTATTTCAACAGGAATGCTGTCGAATCCGCCGATGCTGGCATGACGGGTTGAAAACCCCCCCGTTGCCAACGCTGTTAAGGCATGGTTAAAGGCATCGAAAGGATGCATCCCGGCCAGGATATACGATGCAATGCCGGCAATGGCGTATGAAAAATAGATGAAGATGATGATCTTAGCGGATTTTTTAATGTGCGGCTGTAGATTATCTATTCGCCCTTCGGCCGTATAGACTCCTGAACTGACGCCTCCGCCAATAGAAGACAGCATAATGATGGCAAATCCGGCACCACCGAAATATTGCATCAGGCTTCTCCACACCAAGAACAGTTTGGATATTTTATCCTCATTCACAAGCGTCAGACCGGTCGTCGTCCATCCGCTGGTACTTTCAAATATGGCGTGAGAAAGGTTCAGCATGTTCGAAAATACAAACGGAAGGGCTGAAAAAAAGACAGAACCCAGCCAAACAAAAAAAATGATAATAGCGCCTTCATGTATCGTTAATTGATTTCTCTGCGAACCTTTTCCAAAGAAAAACCACAGAATGTAACCCAAGATAAAAGAGATGGCTGCCGCTTCTACAAAGTAGATGGCATTTGAAAATTCTTCAGGATAAAAAAAGCAAAACAGGAGCGGTAGCAGTAAAATCAGTGCAAAACTCATGAACATCCAGCCCAAACTTCCCAAGATCATCCGGTACTGGATCCGGAGATAGCTCTTATATGCCACTTTAATCTTTCCCCGCAATAATTTTAACTGTTTTCGTTTGAACGGAGGGCTTGCACATGATTGCAAGACGGTCGCCTGTCTTTAAAACCGTTTCACCATGAGGGACTATCAATTCTTCATCTCTAGTAATCGCCCCGATAATGGCTCCTTTTGGCAATCCTAAGTCTTTGAGCATAATACCGTTGGCCGGAAATTTTTCTTCAACAGTTAATTGCAGAACCAATCCCTTGCCTTTCTCAAACGACATGATATTGGTCAACCTGGAAGAAACACGCTGCTCAATGAGACCGGAAAGCATTTCCGTCATACTGATCACATTTTTTATCCCCAATTGATTGAAAACCTCCACGTTTTCGGGATCATTGACAAGGGTATAGACGTTCATTACATTCAAAACTTTGATACACAACTGGGATATGATGAGATTGTCCTCATCCTGGGGTGTCAGAGCCAGCATGATATCATTCTCAAAAATCTCCGCTCGCTGCAATATTTCGATTTTACTGGCATCTCCGTTGATGATCAACGCTTTGACATCTCTGGCTAACTCTTCGCAAAACGGTTTGTCCTTGTTGATGATGACAACGTTCGAACCTTTTGAAATAAGCATCTTCGCTAAATTATAGGTAATCCTTCTACCCCCGGCAAGGATGATTTTCATGCATTTTCCCCCAATAGTTCTTCAAAGGTTTGATTAAACACCGTTTCAGCCAATAACATGGGAATAATGACCTTAACATTGATCTGTTTAAACAATTCCACATTATCTGGGTTGTATATCCGGGCAATGACATGGGGAGTTCGGTACACTTCCTTCGCTACTTGAGATACCATATAATTGATATTGTCATTATTGGTTAATGCCAACACCATGTCTGCTTTGTCTATTTTGGCTTTCTTCAAAGATTCTATTTCAGTGGCATTTCCCACTATGCTAAATCCTGTAAACTCCTGCGTTAAATGCTGAAAGCTGGACTCGTTTTTATCCAACACCACTACACTATGGCCTTTATTGGAAAGATTGGCTGCGATTTTCGACCCTAATCTCCCGCACCCGATGATAATGATATATAAATTATTCTTCTTCGCCATTTTCTCTTTCCTCTTTGTTTGATTTCGCCTCAGTTTTCTCTTGGTTTGTCAATATTTCCTCTATCATTTTTTTCGCCGGCTCATAGCTCTCATCAAGAGCTATTGAAGCCTTTAAATGCTTGAGTGCCTTGACCTCACTTCCCTCTTTCATACACTTCATGCCCATGAGATAATGGGGCAACGGAGAGGAAGAATATGTGCCAAAAAGAATGGAAAGGTATTTTTCGGCTTCTCCCAAGGCGTTTTGTTTGATGAGCCCTTTGACATATTGAGTCGTTTCTTTAATATCAATCCTCTTCTTCAGCATATCCTTTGCTACTTTTTTGATTTCTTCAGGTGTAAAGGGTTTTGTGATAAAGTCCATAATCCCTTTTCGAAAACACTTGATGATATTCTCCGCTTCCGTATATGCGGACACGACAACGGTGGGAATATTCATCACTTCTTCGTTCATCGCATCAAGCAAATCAAACCCGTCCATACCCGGCATCTTTAAATCGGTAAAGACGCCATCATATTTTTTCTCAAATAGCGCATGTAAAGCTTCCTCGCCATTCGCCACTGAATCAGACTGATATTCCAATTCATCGATGGCCTTTTTAATCATATTGCGTATATGGATCTCATCATCAACAATTAAAAAAACTGGCATCTTTCAACTCCTAAAAAAACAAAATTCAAGTTGATTATAACATCATTTTTTAATTTTTTCTCAGTCAAACGCTTGCGTCCAGCCATTAAACAAACCGTGTTTCTCCATGATTGAGACAGCCTTTTCATATTCTTCCCGGGTGATTTTTCGGTTGATTAGGGCATCTTCTTGTGCCCGATGTACCGGAAAATATTGTGACATGAGTGATACGCTGACCGAAGGAGACAATTCCTCAGCAATGAAAGCCATGGCCTTTTGAGTCCCGGATAGTTCATTGGGAAGGACTAAATGACGGATAATCAAACCGGCTGACCCCTTCTGACGGTACATCTCTCTAATCGCCCTCTGAGTGCAGCTCCAATAATCAACTACGCCGGAATATTTCAATCCAATTTGATCGTCTGTATAACGAATATCTGCCAGATAAACATCCACGATGCCTTCCATCAATCGAAGGGTTTCAACACTTTCGTAGCCACTGGTATTGTAAACAATCGGAATAGTCAATCCCTTTTCAATCGCATAAATCAACGCTTCAAGAATACTCATTAGATGAGGCGAAGGAGTCACTAAATCCAAATTGGAACAGCCCTTTTCTTGTAAGCTCAGAAACAAATCCCCCAACGCTTCAACGGTATAATTCTTACCGTTGTTTTTTTGACTAAAGGCAAAATTTTGACAGTACAGACAGTTCATGGAACAGCCTGAAAAAAAAACAGCTCCGGCCCCACTGCCTTTTATAAGAGGCGGTTCTTCACCTGTATGAACAACCCCATTGGTAAGTCTGGCTATATTTGTCTGTTGACAAGCGCCTGTTGTGGTTTCACGATTCACAGCACAGCCTCTTGGACACAGCCTACATGCTTTTAAATTTTCTTTTATCTTATCAACTATTTGTTGCAATTGACCGGTACGATAGGTAGAAAGGTAAATACCTTTTTCAGGCAGTGTCAGCATTCAAGTCCTCCTCTTTTAAAAAACACTCAATGATAACATAAAAAGCCCTCACAATTGTGAGGGCTTTTTGTTTGTAAATTATTTGGCTTTATTTTAAGGTGATTTTTACAGGTGTAGCATTTGCCAAATTGTCACTGACCGGGCATCGCATTTCGATAGTTTCCAGCCATTTTTGAAGGGTTTGCTCGTCAGCATTAGAATCTACATCAACCTTTACAAGAATCTTCTGATAACCGGGTCTGACATTTTTAGACTTCCCCATGAATCCTGCCGGATCCAATTCGCCTTCTATGTCAAAAGACAATGCGTTAATCTCAAAACCCATTTCTTGAGCAACCATTTTACTCACAACGTTCAAGCAACCGGCAAGAGCTGCCAAAACATATTCTACTGGATTAGCCCCATCATCTGTACCGCCTAAATGGGCAGGTTCATCAATAATCATCTTAAATTTACCCGCTGTAACTGTTACCTTTGTGGGATTTTCGCTTACTGCATGGACTGAAAATTTTGCATTTGGCACTTTCATCAACTCCTATGTTTGTATTGTGTTATCATAGCACTTGACGGAAAGAAAATTAATTATATTACACAATGATATGCGGGTGATAAAATGATGATTTCAATTTGTTTGCTTGCAGCAGGTGAATCAAAGAGATTTAGAGGCGAAAAACTCATCCATTTTTTCAAGAAAAAAGCACTTTCTGAGCATGTATTAGATTTAATAAACTCTTTGAATAATCATGACTCAATTCAATTTCAAAAACTCGTCGTGACAAAACCACAGTTGATGAACTTTTTCCTTTCAAAAACAGGCAACCAATGGCTTGTCATCGAAAACACCGCTTTTCGATCTGGTATGTCCTCCTCTTTGAGAATGGCTGTTGATCAAGCTGAAAAGAACCAATCTGATTTCATACTCCTTTTTTTAGCCGATATGCCTGCCATTCAAATCCATACCGTTCGGTCTGTTTTAGAATTGATGGTAAAAAACCCGGATAGGATCATACGCCCGAAATATCTTTCTCAACCAGGTTTTCCGGTTGCTTTGCCCAAGAGCTTGTTTCAAGAAATAGCCCAACTGGAAGGTGACTGTGGTGCAAAACCGGTGATTGCACAGCATAAAGATCAACTCATTTTATTTCCGACAAACGATTATGGCAGCATATTCGATATTGACGGAGATAATTGAAGTAATAACGAGAATAAGAATTATAAATACGTTTATTTGTCTTTATTCTCCTAATTTCGCATATTATAAGATTTGATAATATGAAGGATTTTTAGTATCATACATTTAGCACTTAAGGCACGAGAGTGCTAAAATTTAAGGAGGTGTCACGATGAGAATTAAACCGTTAGGTGACAGAGCTTTAATTAAACCTATTACTGAAGAGAAGAGAACAGAAGGGGGACTCGTTCTTCCCGATACAAGCAAAGAGAAGCCTCAAAAGGCTGAGGTAATCGCCATTGGCAAACTTGAAGATGTGGATTTAAACGTTGGTGACAGAATCATCTTCTCCAAATACGCCGGTACTGAAATCAAGATTGACGGTGAAGATTACATCTTAATTGATTCAGGCGACATTCTGGGCCTTATTGAAGGTTAAGAGTCGATAAACTCATTAAAGGAGGGAATATGGTATGGCAAAATTAATTAAGTTTGATGAAGAAGCAAGAAGAAAATTGCAATCCGGTATGAATCAGTTGGCAGATGCCGTAAGGGTGACACTTGGACCCAGAGGTAGAAATGTTGTTCTTGAAAAGAGTTGGGGAAGCCCCACCGTTACAAACGACGGTGTTTCAATCGCAAAAGAAATAGAATTGGAAGATAAATTCGAAAATTTGGGTGCCCAATTACTCAAAGAAGTGGCTTCAAAAACAAACGATGTCGCCGGTGACGGAACAACAACCGCAACGGTTCTCGCCAGCGCAATCGCCAAAGAAGGCATGAAAAATATTGCCGCAGGCACCAACCCGATGATCATGAAAAGAGGAATAAAAGCCGGTGTGGACGCTGCCGTATCAAGCATCAAAAGCGCCAGCAAAAAAATTGAAAGCAAAGACGACATCGCTCATGTTGCCAGCATCAGCGCAAACAATGACGACGAAGTCGGTTCCTATATTGCAGAAGCAATGGATAAGGTCGGAGAAGACGGCGTTATCACGGTTGAAGATTCAAAAACAATGGATACTTTTGTTGATTTCGCAGAAGGCATGCAATTTGACAGAGGATACATCTCACCTTATTTTGTAACCGACACTGAGAAAATGGAAGTTGTTTTAAAAGAACCTTTAATTCTCATCACAGATAAAAAGGTTACTGCCATTAAGCCCATCGTTCCTTTGTTGGAAAAGGTTGCCCAATCCGGCAGACCATTACTTATCATTGCCGAAGATGTGGAAGGTGAAGGTCTTACAACATTGGTATTAAATAAATTAAAGGGAACTTTGGATTCCTGTGCGGTTAAAGCACCCGGATTCGGAGACAGAAGAAAAGCCATGCTTCAGGATCTTGCTATCCTCACAGGCGGAACGGTTATTAGCGAGGAAGTTGGGCTGACACTTGAAAACGCCACATTGGATGATTTGGGTCAAGCAAATGTCATTAGAATTAAAAAAGACGATACCATTATCATTGATGGTCACGGCAATCCCGAAGAGATCAAAGATAGAATCAACCAGATCAAAAAGCAGATCGAAAACACCTCATCCGATTATGAAAAGGAAACACTTCAGGAAAGAATGGCAAAACTCTCCGGCGGTGTTGCCGTTATCAAAGTTGGAGCCGCAACCGAAACGGAATTAAAAGAGAAAAAGCATCGTATTGAAGACGCCCTCAGCGCTACAAGAGCTGCTGTTGAAGAGGGGATCGTCCCCGGAGGCGGCGTAACACTTCTCAGAGCAAAGAAAGCGGTTGAAGCAGTGGCGGAAACTCTCTCGGTTCCTGAAGAAAAAATCGGCGCTTTAATCGTTGCCAGAGCATTAGAAGCACCAATCAGACAGATCGCTCTTAATGCCGGTGTTGACGGATCCATCATCATTGAAAAAATCAACAGCAACGACGATATAGAATTTGGTTACGATGCCATGAAAAATCAGTACAGAAACCTGGTAGACGCCGGCATCATCGACCCTACAAAGGTTACAAGAAGTGCATTGCAGAATGCAGCTTCCATTTCCTCCATGCTTCTAACAACGGAAGTACTGATTGCAGACAAACCACAGGAAAATGATAATGCTGGAATGCCTGGCGGTATGCCCGGTGGCGGAATGGGCGGTATGCCCGGAATGATGTAATTTTTCAGTTATGAAAAAGGCGAGCTTAGCTCGCCTTTTTTTTACCTTCCAATCAACTTACCCAAAGGTTTTCTCAATTAGCATTCCAACACAGCACAAGTGATGATATAATAATAAAAATTTCTTGTGGAGTGAGTTTATGCCGAGACCTGAACCAATGAAAGATTTTTTTAATACCCGTGTGGATGGCTATGATAAGCATATGCGGATAAATGTGGCCAGTTTTGAAAAAATCTATACCACCATCGCCACCCCCATTACTTGCAGTTATGAACCTCTCAAAATACTGGATTTGGGTTGCGGAACAGGGCTGGAACTGGATGCTGTCTTTCAAAAAACACCAAATGCCTTAATAACGGGCATTGATCTTTCAAAAGAGATGTTATGTAAGCTGGAGGAAAAATATGTTTCAAAAAAGCCACAACTATCGTTAATAGTTGGCTCGTATCTGGAAACGCCTTTTCCCGAACTCACGTACGACTTTGTTCTTTCGGTAATGACACTGCATCATCTGACCCGTAGCGAAAAAAGTCGGATATATGACAAAATCCATAAAACCCTCAAAAAAGGCGGCATTTATATCGAAGGGGATTATGTGGTCAATCCGCTTGAAGCAGAAAAAAGATTTCAACAATACAACATAATAAAAGAGACTTACAAAATTGAAGATATGCACAACTACCATGTGGACATCCCCTTCACCAAGCAAGCGCAAATCGAATTATTTCATAAGGCCGGTTTTCACTCGATCGAGATTGTAAACGAACTGGAAAATGCCTGTGTTTTCACTTGTAAAAAAGACTGACCCGCACTTGGAGGTATAAGCATGTTTGAAAAACGTGAAGCAATAAAAGCCAGATTTGAACAGAGAATCGACGAAATAAACGCCTTAAAGATAAAAAGAAGATCCCCTGTAGACCAATGGCAGTTTACCGTTGGTAATGCTCTTTATCCACCGGCATTAGGCTGGAAGCCTTGTCTAGTCAAACACCTATGGGACAATACCGGCGAGGAGCCTGTTTGGTTTGAAACGCAAGTGCAAATCCCCCAGCGAGAAGAACATGAATCGGTTTTATTCGACGCCTGGTTTGGCGGTGAAAGTCTGCTATTCGTTGATGGAAAACCCTTTGGAGAAATTAATCCTTACCATCTCCAAGTTAATATGAATGCCTTTGCAGACAACAAAAAACACACCATATCGGTACAGGTAGTCCCTCATTTGCTATTTGGCGAGAAATCAGAGAAAAGACAACTGGATCATTCTCACCTTCTAATCATCGATCAAAGAATAAGCCGATTTGCCGAACAATTAAGAATCACTTTGGAAACAGCCTTTTACACAAAAGATCTACTTCTTAGCGAAAGACTTTTCTCCTTATTGGAAAAGATACTCTCCAAAACACAAATCCCAAGGGACACCAAAACATATGCAGACTCACTGATGGATAACCCTTCCATCAGTCAATACATTCAAAAAAAATACATCAGCGAATCTCTTGATTATTCTCAAGGTCATATCTTCAGTTTTGATTTTTATGAAAGACTTGAACAGGCTCAAACGGAATTGTCTGATCGCCTGGATCATTTACGTCAGTCTTTTCCTCCCCTGGGAACCCTTTCAGCTGTGGGACATGCACATATCGATTATGCCTGGCTGTGGCCTATCTGCGAAACAAAAAGGAAAATTCCCCGGACCTTTTCAAATGCTGTCCAAATGTGCAGGCGATATGACAAGTTCGTCTTTGCCCAATCATCGGCTCAAATGTACAAGGATATTGCCGAGGACTACCCAGAAATCATGAACCGGATCAAAGAACTCCATAAAAAAGGCCAGTGGGAGCCGGTAGGGGGGGCATGGGTGGAACACGATTGCAATATCCCCTCACCTGAATCTCTGATCCGACAAGTTTATTACGGTCAAAAATATTTTAAAAAGCAGTTTGGCTCGTATAGCAACGTAGCTTGGTTACCGGATGTATTCGGCTTCCCTTGGACACTCCCCCAAATTCTCAAAGAAGCCCAGATGGATTATTTTTTCACCACTAAACTAACCTGGAACGAAAAAAATCCTCTTCCCCACGATGTGATGATCTGGCGTGGATTGGATGGCTCGGAGGTTTTGTATAGGAGTTTTAAAAACCAAGAGGGTTATAATGCCCGTCTAAATCCTCAAACATTATTTGAAAATTGGGATCATTATCGGGAAAAAGCAAAGCTCCCCCTCGGTTTCATCACATTCGGTTATGGTGATGGTGGTGGCGGACCTTCAGATGAAATGATGGACCATTATGAGCTTCTTAGAACGATGCCCGGATTACCCCGACTTGAAATCATGACCACTCAAGAACACTTCAAAAAAACCGTAGAAGCTGCTGATCAGTTGGAAGTTTGGGATGATGAGCTTTACCTTGAATTTCATCGAGGGTGCTACACCACGCAAGCACGGACTAAAAAGTTTCACAAGAAAGCAGAAGATCTGTTGATTCTGTTGGAAATGATGCAAACCATCCTACAAGACACTGAAGAACCCTCCCTCGATCAGTTACACTCGATAACAACTACAAAAAAAAGCATTGATAATCTTTGGCAAACCCTTCTTAAAAATGAATTCCACGATATCCTACCGGGCTCATCAATTCCTCAAGTCTATGAAAAGGCTGAACAGGAGTTGGGTGATGTTTGTCTACAAACTGAAAATCACCTTAAAAATTTGCTTGACGAAGAAGCATGCCATCAAAGGGATTATCTGAGTGTGTTCAACCCATGCGAATATGAAAGACAGACCACTTTCCAACTGAACACAAGAGATGCTTGGTTGTTAAAAGGACCAAACGACGAGACCTTGATCCCTTATCAAACTCATGATGGTCATTTTTTGTATCATTACACTCAGCCGATCAGGCCTTTTTCGACTTTAGTCTTCTATAAAGAGAAGATAGTACAGCCGATAAAAGAAATAACGGATAAGACCTATACAGCAGAAACACCTTTTTACAAAGCGCATATTACAGAAGCCGGTGCTTTACAAATATACGATAAAGCCTCTCAAAGATTTCTTTTCAAAGATACGGGCAATCATCTAATAATGTATGAGGATGTTCCCATGTTTTGGGATGCCTGGGACATCGCCTGCCATCACGAAGCCTATGGATACCCTTTATCAGCAAGCACTCTCAGTGTGATTGAATCCAATATGATTCGAAAGGTCATCCAAGCCACTTATATTGTTGAAAACACTCAGATCATTCAACGTTATCTTTTCAACCGCTACGATCAAACCATCACCGTTGAAAATGAAATTGACTGGCATCACCGAAGAATGATGCTGAAGGCTGAATTTAATACTAATGTTCTTTGCAGAAAGGCTAGCTTTGATCTGGGAGCTGGGTATATCTACAGGAACACTCACAAAAATACCGATATGGAAAAGGCAAGATTTGAGGTTCCCGGTCACCGCTGGGTAGATTTATCCGAAAGGGATTTCGGGGTCGCCATTCTTAATGATTGTAAATACGGCTATTCTACCGATCAGTCAAGAATAGCCCTCACCCTTTTAAGATCACCCATCAACCCCATGGTTTTTGCAGATGAAGGAAAACACAGTTTTACCTACGCCGTTAGCTCTCATCCCGGGTCCGATCCGTTTCCTACTATCATAAGTGCAAGGAAAATGAATCGGGAATTATTGACTTTTAACGGAAAAACTGACAAACTTGAGAATTTTGGGTTAAACTTTATCGCTGAATCTCTGCAGTTGATGAGTTTGAAGCGGGATGAAAAGGAAAGACTGGTAATGAGGATTTGCGAAGTAGCAGGTTCCAGGGGAACAACACAAATCCAATTAAAAGGCATCGACATCAAAGAAGTTTACCGAGCCAATGTATTGGAGGAAGTCTTCGAAAAAAAGCAGATTCTCTCCAACAATTCTTTTGAACTTCAATACGAACCGTTTAAAATATACACTTTCATCATTGGATGAAAAAGGTTGGGGGTTTTTTTTGAAACTCTTCAAAGTATTTGATTGTAAGTTCAGACAGCATAAAAAGGAATATTTTCTTCAATCGCTCATCACCGTGGGGATTGTGTCCGTTGTTTTGTTATTCCTGGATTTACTGGCGGATGGCATTGTTGTGGCTTCCATCGGAGCCAGTTCAACCATCGCCTTTGGTAATCCTCATGATAAAACCGCCAGTCCCAGGTATCTGATCGGAGGGTACACATTCGGTGTTATCAGTGGTGCAGTTTGCGCCGGACTGGTTTTTCTGATCCACGAATTATTACCTGGTGTGAATTCGGATACGATAATGGCTCTTTTGGGAGCCTTTTCGGTGGGATTGACCATGTTTCTCATGGTCATCACCAATACCGAACACCCTCCCGCCTCAGCTTTAGCGCTGGGGTTGACCTTAGACGGGTTCTGTCCCACTGCCGCATCGGTAGCCATTATCGGGATTTCATCCATTTCATTGATTCAAAGGTTATTGAAGAAACACTTGGTGGATTTGTATTAGCCTTTTTTTCCCAGAGCAACGAGCCCTCTTTTTAAAAACACGCTCAATAGCTCTTTTCTATATTCTCCGGATAACCCGAATCCATCTGACAACTGTGCATGGTCAGTCATTTCCAGAACAGGGGACAAATGAGCTTCAATTTCACTGATTCTGAGGCCATTCAATACCCCTTCAGCCTCTTTCAGCCTTTTTGCAACTCCGGGGGCAGCTCCATAAGCGATTCCGCTGTCGCCTATCGATCCTTCCTCCAGATGGACACAAAGGCAAAAGTTAAACTGCGAAACATCATAATCGGTTCTTGAAATATACTGAAAATAGCAAAAATTGTATTTTTGTTCTATTCTCACACCCAACACCACGGCCGATTCTTTTGATTGCAGATAGTCGTCAATGGGCACAAATTGTTGTTCTCCACCTTTATATAGCTGAACCTGCGCTTTGTAAGCCACCAAAGCCGTGAGGATGTCAGACCAACCGTATTTCTGGGCAATGGAACCGGACAGAGTCGCCATGTTTCTGATCTGATTTGTTCCCACTTTTGAAAGGACCTGAGTCAAATCATGTCCTTCTAAGGCATTGATTATTTCGTTGATGGTCATGCCCCCACCAATGAACAGATAACCTTGTGTTTCTTCTATTGCTTTTGGCAATACGGTGCTGAGATCCAGAATCACCTGCGTTCTTTCGTCTTCCCTTAATGCGGTTGACAATCCTCCGGATGAAAACAAGGTGTGTTCAGGATTAGCTTGATAATGATCCCAGGCCTCTTTAAGACTTGCTGGCCTCAAAAACTCCTTTAGGTTTAGCAGCATTAAAATTCCCTCCTTCAAATTGAATCTGATGATCAGGTATGTATTCATCGATCAACCGCTTTAATTGCATTTGCTCCCTTTCAACAGAGAATCGATAGAGTTTTTCCATTAACAATGCCATCTCATCGGCGGTGTATTTCTCATTCTCTATCACCCTGAAAATCTTTGGGTGTTTCGTTGACAATGCTTTTTCCATATCCAAAAACAATTCCTCGTAAAGCTTTTCCCCCGGCCTAATACCGGTATATTCAATCTCAATATCTTGGCCGGGTATCAACCCCGCCAATAGAATCATGTTTTCAACCAAATCTTTAATGTAAATCTGCTCTCCCATATCCAAAATAAACAAATCCCCATTGTTCATAAAACTTGATGCCTGTAACACCAGTGATGAAGCTTCCGGTATGGTCATAAAAAAACGTCTCATATTTTTATCCGTAACCGTTACAGGACCTCCGTTTTTGATTTGCTCCTTGAATTTTGGAATAACACTTCCTCGACTCCCTAGCACGTTACCGAAACGGACAACGGAAAACGTCGTCTTCGTTCCGATCTTTGCCATCGCCCGAATATACATCTCAGCCAATCTTTTTGACAACCCCATAATGGAAGTAGGATTGACCGCCTTATCTGTAGAAATCAATGTGAATCGCTGGGTTGCATAGGCCAAACAAACATCCACCAGTGTTTTTGTTCCCAGCGAATTCACTCTAAACGCCTCTGAGGGATTCTCCTCCATCAACGGTACATGTTTGTGAGCAGCACAGTGATAGACAACCTGAGGAGAAAACTCCTCAAAAACAGAAATCAGCCGTTGCCTGTCGGTGATATCACCGATAATTCTTGTATATTCCACTTGATATTCCTTCAGTAACGGAAGAAATTTTGATGTGGCATGATAAATGCTGTTTTCTCCGCGTCCAAATGCGATAATTCTTTTGGGTCTCATGGCGATCAATTGGCGTGTAATCTCGCTTCCGATACTGCCGCCGGCTCCTGTAACCAAGATGACCTTATTCCGGTTGGCTTCTTCTATTTCACTCAAATCCAACCGAACGGGTTCTCTGCCCAAAAGATCCTCTATGGCAACTTCACGAATCTGATCGGCTGCAATTTTGTTGTCCATGATCTCGCTGATGGAAGGCAATACCTTCATTTTGACCTTTTTTAAATCGATTTTTGAAGTGATTCGTTTCATCAATGATGAATCCGCACTGGGTATGGCTACGACAATTTCTTCCAATTTTTTTTCTGAAATGATCTGATCTATATCAGAAATGGGACCCGATACTTCAATGCCCCGTACCTTTCTGCCGATTTTGCGTTTGGAATCATCGATAAAAAGCACGACATTTTTATCCAATTTACCCTTTTTCAAATCTTCCAGGAGAAGTATTCCGGCTTCACCGGCACCGACGATGCCAACTCTTGTTTTCATCTGGCCCTTATCTCCTTTTCTTTCACCTTCATGAACATACCAGCTCCACCAAATCCTGCTTAAAAGCACAACCAGTGCAGCTCCCAAAAACTGCATGATACCCACTGAACGGGGCATCACCGTGGGAAAGATCAAATCAATCAGAAGATTCATGAAATAGGCAACGATAGTGGCTTTAAAGATCAACACCACTTCGTTGTTGCTCATATAGGCCCAAACGACTTTATAGATTCCAAACAAAAAGAAAGCGATCACGCCCATTAAGGAGGCGATTAAAACAGCCGGAAAAAACTGGATGATGGAGTCAAAATCCCAGCCAAACCGAATGAACAAGGATATGATACCCGCCAACAAAAAGATTATAAAGTCAACAAGAAAAAGGCATAAGCGCCTAAGCATTGAGAGTTCACCACCTGGTTGTCAATTCCACTTTATCGGAAAATTGTAATAATGCGTATCTATCCAACAAATCCCTTTTGTCTCTGGTCAGATAGACCCTGACAATTTGAACCAATTGTCCCGAAACTGATTGGTAAAATGGATTTGATTTGAGAAAATTTTCAAAATCAATAAGCCTGACATGTTCTTTATCCGTTCCAGCCTCATTTACTCCGCTTCTCAAGTAAACTTCGTTAACCAAAAACTCATTGGGATGGGCCAGGGTCAGCTTATAAGGTGTATCGATTTTGAAATACTCTTTGGGATGGTCAAATATAATTTTTAATTCCTTTCGATCATTCTCGTCAATTTGTTGATCAGAAGGCATAGCCTCCTTTTTATTTAATAAACCCGAAATTCGCTGCCTGATAGTTTCAATGCGCTCCTCGCCTACACTTATGGCCACACTTGTGGGATCCATACCGGTGATGCTGAAAGATATTTCAATGACGCTTTTCCATAACCTTCGCTCTTTATAATCCGTCATGATTTGAAATGCTTCACATATCTTTTTTCTTTCCTGATCTTCATATTTCTCGATCTCATTATACTTTTCAAGGATACTAAAGTACAACCACCCTTCTGTTAATTCACAGAATTTGGAGTAATCGTTGATATAATTCTCAATAGATAAAAAATCATATGAGAGGTCCAGAACACGTTGAATCATTAAATCGGCTGCACGTGCTGTTTTATGAAAATAGACATTCTTATACATCATAAATCTCCCAAACAACACTCTGTAAATACTATCAATGATCTTGGCATCGTACGTCAAGCGTTCCAAACCATCTTTCTCAATCAGTCTTGAACTACGAATAATCCTTTGTAAATCAACCGTTCCGTATTCTGGTGTTCCACAATAATAAGAATCTCTTAAAATAAAATCGATTCGATCCGCTCCAAGGGGTCCCTGAATGATGTTAAATTCAGCTGATCCTTCCGATTCACCTTCAAAGACCTCACACAGTCTTTCCATCAATTCCAGAAACATGGGTTCCAGATCATCATCCGAAACCGGCTTGTTGAGTATATCCTGCAGCTCGTCTTTTACATTTTGTTTCCATATTGCCTTCATGGATTTCTCGTAAACCCGCTTCATCTCCTGAGGCATCAACTTGAGTAATAAACTTTTTCTTTGATCGTCATGCCCGTTTTTCAAACCGGCCTTTTTATAAGCCACATCATCGAATTGATGGCTGTAAGGACCGTGACCTATATCATGCATCAGCCCTGCCAGTCTCAATAATCTGGTTTGGGCCTTGGACAACTTCAAATGCTCCGCATACATGCCTGAAAGATGCATAACCCCTAAAGAATGTAAAAATCGAGTATGCGTTGCTCCGGGATATACCCGTTCTGCGCCCCCTAATTGAGAGATCTCTCTAAGTCGTTGCATGGGTCTTGAATCAATGCACAAAATCTCAAGAGGCGACAAAATGATTTCACCGTAAACCGGATCTCTTGATACCCTGATCTTGTATTCATTCATAACGATCCCCCCATTCTTTGAAGGTTCCTAATTTTGGAGTACAAGGCACTCCTCCGAATACTCCAAAACCCCGTTTTCCAAGATGATTCTCACCATGATATTGTATTTACCTGGCTCCTGAAAACGGATGGTTCGCCATTGTGTTGAATCAAAGACCACCTTTTTTGAGTAAGTCGGAATAAATATGTTAATATCCTGTTCATCGTATTTTGTATAACGGTACACTGTGGCATTCTCTTTGACGATTTCAAAGATAAAGCCCTTAACCCGCTCATAAATATCTCGATCTTCATCGTTGACGATCAGGATCTGCGCTTCGTAATTTTGATCAACGCCAATCACTTTCATAGTGTATGGCAGGATTCTTAGCTTTTTAACATTGTCCATTTTTGTAATGTTTTTGACCATCAATGTCTGTTGAGCTTCGTGTAAATCATCGTTTAAAAAATAGGTGGTCTTCAATTGATAAAGTCCCTCTGAAGATGGAAATTGAAGACTTCCCAGCAGAATATCCAATTTTTCTCCTGCAAGAACTTGATATTCGCCCATGGCTTCCTCATTCTCATTGATACTCCCCAGGACCTGATCCTGTTGGAATGAGGTTTGTTGATCCTCGTCTGTTTTTTGCGATGGGTTAAGAATGACACGATAGGTCCCTAAAAGAAAGTTTGCGCCATCCGGAGAATTGTTGACAATGGTCAGATAAACCGGCATTTCTTGAGAGGGTAAGCTGTAATCGTTGTAAAGGTTGAGATTAGTCTGAACGTTTTCAAATACCTTGAATTCCTTCACCAATTCAATATCCTTTTCATTGACAACAAATTGGGCATGAATGGTATAAGTTCCAGGTTTAAATGTAAAAGCGGGATTTTCCCGCCTGAAATCATAAACATCCCTTGAATCAAAAGCTTCCATGCTGATAGTCGTTTCAATGGGGAAAGTGAAATTGAAAAACCGATCTGAATTCTCCGAGCTTATATAAAAACGAAAGTCTTTAAATGAAAAAGACTTTTGGGTATTTTCAATGTTTGAAACCCTGATCTTTATTTCACTCTCACTACCGTACTCAAAATCGGAAGCAGCAACAATCTTAAAAACAAAAGGATGAACATTTTTAATGTAATCGGGTAGGTTTGCGGGTTGATTGTTGTAGATAACAAAAAAAAGGGCAACACCAGCAATTATTAAACCGCTGATGGCAATCAAAACAAATGCAGTTCTTCGGTTTTTGTTGTACTTTGAAGACCGGTCCTGGTTTTTTTGCTTCAATTCTTCAAGAAGTTTTTCTGGGGATTTTGAATGGTATTTAATCTCCCTTGATTCAAAACCGTCTTTCCCCTTATTTTTTGAAGGGAACCCCTCATCAGGCATTGATGGCCACCCTTTTGATTTCATCAATGGTTGTTTCCCCGTGTATGGCTTTGATGATGCCATCCTCAAACATGGTTCTCATTCCTGATTTTCTGGCAATGGCTTCTATTTGGCTTTCGGGGGCTTTTTCATTCATTAACTGTCTGATCTTTTTATCGACAATTAACACTTCATGGATACCGGTTCTTCCTTTATACCCCGTTTTTCTGCATGATTGACATCCAGACCCTGTATATTCATAATAGTCTTGTTCATTCGGCAATAGTAATTTAGCCATCTCTTTGAATTCAACGTTATGAAGGGGTTCTTTCTTTTTACATTCCGGGCAAATGGTTCTGATCAATCTTTGTCCCATAACACCTAATAATGAAACGCCCAAAAGATCCGGTTCAATTCCAAGATTTAACAACCGGCTAACAGCTGCAGAAGCTGTGTTGGTGTGCAAGGTACTGAGTACCAAATGCCCTGTCATGGAGGCTTCTATGGCTAATTGTGCCGTTTCTTTATCTCGAATTTCACCAACCATGATGATATCCGGGTCTTGTCTGAGAATCGCCCTGAGGAATCGGGCAAAATTTAAACCAATCTCGGTATGTGTTTGACATTGATTGACTCCAGAAATGCTGTATTCAACCGGGTCCTCAACTGTAACGATGTTATGTGTGACGTTTTTTAAATGGTTGATAATTCCAACCAAAGTGGTAGATTTACCACTTCCCGTCGGTCCGGTGACCAGGATAATGCCATATGGAAATTTCAGTAAATATTCAAGTCTGGAATAATTATAATCAGAAAAACCCAAATCAGTCAAACGTTTGTTGGAATTGGAGACCTTTAGTAACCTTAATACGATTTTTTCGCCGTTCACCGTTGGCATGGTAGACACACGGAAATCATATTGCTCCCCTTTATTTTTAAGATAAAACTTCCCATCTTGAGGCAATCTTCTCTCAGCAATGTCCAGATCGGAGAGTATTTTGATCCTGGAAATAACCGAATGGTGCATTTTGGCTGGGTATTCGGCAATCTTCCTCAACATGCCGTCTACTCTGTATCTGACCCTCACCAACTTTGCATACGGCTCAATGTGAATATCACTAACATCTTGTTCAATCGCCTGTAGGATAATTTGATTGACCAATTTGATAATGGGTCCTGAATTCTCTGCCGATTTGTCCTCTCTTTCAACAGAAAGGTCGGATAAGTCAAAAACAGCCTCCTCTGTTCCATCCGCTTCCAATGACTTTTTCAAATCCTCGGCTACTTGAATATTGCTTCCGAAATATTCCTTTAATAGAGAATCCAACTGAGGTTTTGGAACGATAATAAAAGAAGGCTCCAGGTTCGTCATAAATTTGACGGTTCTCAAGATATTGTTGATATCCATAACTTCATCCGTTAAAAGGGTAATTCGACTATCTTCTTTCTTATAGGGAATGATTCGCCATTTTTCGCAATTTTGTTTTCCCAACAAAGATAACAATTCGGAGCTAAATTCTAGCTCTGCAACTGTTTCCATGTAAGGAATATCATATTGTTGAGACAGCGCTTGAGCTATATCCTGCCAAGTAACAAACCCCTTTTCAACTAAAATCTGTCCCAAGGGTTTTTTTTCTTGTTTCTGAAGGGCAATCGCTGTTTGAATATTCTGTTTTGTCACATACCCTGTTTCAGTTAGAATTTCTCCCAATC
>CAYYNI010000006.1:0-1311 GCA_964472765.1 uncultured Thermotogaceae bacterium
TTAAGATGAATATCAATCTTATAGAAGCTTTAGAACAGTTGGAAAAAGAAAAGGGTATCAAAAAAGAGGAAATTATTGAGGCACTTGAACGTTCCTTAAAGATTTCCTATAAAAAGGCATTTGGTGAAGAGGAACATGTGGAAATAAAGGTAGATCAATTGACAGGGGAAATTGAGATTTTCCGTTTGAATTTTGTTGTTGAGAAAGAAACTGATATACAGGATCCCTCCTATGAGATTGATATTAAATCGGCTCATAAGATCAAACATAATGCAAAAATCGGTGAAGAAATACGCCAAAAGATAAACGTAAAAAAATTCAATCGAATTGCTGCCCAGACAGCCAAACAAGTACTCATCCAAAAACTTCGAGAGCTGGAAAAAGACAGTATTTACACTCAGTATAAGGATATGGAAAACACCATTGCCAGTGCTGAAATCATGCGGCCTCTTTCTAGCGGTTACGAAATCAGGATTGGAAAAGTGGAAACCGTCATTACTCAGGACAGGATGATTCCCAACGAAAGATTTGACAATGGTAAAATGATTAAAGTATATATCGAAACAGTTGAAAAAAGCCAAAGAGGCGCATACATGAGGGTCAATCGAACCTCAAGAGAATTCTTAAAAGAACTTCTCTTTTTGGAAGTTCCTGAATTAATGGATGGTACGATGGAAGTTGTCGCAATTTCGAGAGAACCCGGTATCAGAAGCAAAGTGGCCCTTCGCTCATTAAATCATCAGGTGGATCCTGTCGGAGCATGTATTGGTGAAAACGGCACCAGAATAACCAACATTGTCAAAGAACTCAGCGGTGAGAAAGTAGATGCCTTTGAATGGTCAGATGATATCGAAACGTTGATAAGAAACGCATTAGCACCGGCAGAGGTCATTGAAGTTGAAATATTAGATGAGGAGAACAAGATTTCAAGAATTTGGGTTCCCCCCACACAGCTATCTTTGGCTATTGGTAAAGGTGGTCAAAATGCACGTTTGGCAGCCAGATTAACCGGCTGGAAAATCGATATTAAACCGATTCTGGAATAAACAGCCAATAATAGATAGTAAGCACCTTTTTTTAAAGGTGCTTTTTTTTTACTCATTTCTGATCTTATGCTATAATTTATGGATCATCACAGGCTGTCTGCTGTGAAAAGTTACTGAAGGGTATTTGTTAAAGATGTTTCGACTTTTTTATGAAAGAGGAATTTTGTGTGGGATTCTAAAAAAATAGTCCATTATATCAAACCAATGTTGTTTGGTTTTCTTTTTTATCTCGCCATTTTATTGGTATTAATTCTGATATACACCA
>CAYYNI010000006.1:1411-24333 GCA_964472765.1 uncultured Thermotogaceae bacterium
CCTTCCATGCAGCAAAATGCCTTGATGATCATGAGTTTCGTATTCGGCAGTTTTTTCACTTATCATTTTATCAAGAATTATAGACAGGAAAAGAAATTGAGAATGGAATTGTCAAATTCACTGGAAGAACTTCGGATGGTCAATGAAGAATTGGAATCCTCTTATGGCGAAATAGAAATTCTCAACAATTCTCTTGAGGAAAAAGTAAAGGAAAGAACCAACGAGCTTCACTACACTTTAAGCGATTTAAAAATGATTTTGGACAACACCGAGCAAGGCTTCTTAACGCTGGACAAATCAGGGTGTGTTGAACCCACTTTTAGCAAAGAATGTGAAAGAATATTCCAGTTGAACATCTCCAACGCCTTTTTCCCCTCTTTATTATACCCGGAAGAATATGAAGAAGCTTCTTTTCTTGAAAAGATCATCTTTGCCATTCAGAATGAAGCGGACCAATTAAAAAGAGAAGCTTATCTTTCATTGTTGCCGGAGAAACTGGTCATCAATGGATTATTTATCGAATTCGACTACAAGTGGATTGAAGATGCAATTCCAGGCGAAATGCAGCTGATGGTAATTTTAAACGATGCAACCCAAAGGATAGAGCTGGAGAATAAAATTGAGTCGGAAAGAAATAAATTATCAAAGATTATCAAAATCGTATTGAACTTAGAGGAACTAAGCCGAATCGAAAAAGATTATCGGGATTTTGTTACTTTTGATATTCATTCTTTGCTAAACACAACTCCTACATTCGAACGGATTGCTTACATCAAAAGACAATTACACACTTTTAAAGGGGCTTTTGCAAGTTTTGGATTTCATCTTTTAGAGCAAAATATCCATGAAGCAGAAGAGAGTATTCAAAAATGGTCAAACAACCTTCCGGATTTTGCCTCTATACAAGAAGATCAGACAATATTGAATGAAATACAAATGTTGAGTTGGTTGGATAAGGAAGAAATGGTTATCAAAGAGGAACTATCCAACTGTATTCCTTGTGAGAGCGGAAAACTATTTAAAGATGAAAAAACGATAATAATTGATCCTGAACAAATCGAATCTTTGAGTCTAAAGATAAAAGAATTGATGCCAAATGATCAGTATGAAAATGTTGATCAAGCTATTTCCATTCTTCATATGAAAAAGATTAAAGACTTTTTAAACTACTACCGATTCATTGTTGATAATATTGCGGAAAAATTAGGGAAAACCATCAGGCCATTATCAATAGAGGGCGATAATGTATACATAGATCCTAAAAAGTTTGGAAAATGGAGAGATTCATTGATTCACCTTTTCAGAAATGCGATCGATCACGGAATCGAATCAGCTGATGAAAGACTTCAACTGAATAAATCAACATATGGCCAACTTAGTATTATTATCAAAGATACTCCTTCTTCCCTTAGCATCGAAATAAGTGATGACGGAAGAGGTCTCGATCTCGACCGAATAAAAAAAATTGCTGTAGAAAAAGGATTTTTGAATCCAGAACAGGTCATTTCAATTGATACAAAAACTATCTTAAACCTGATTTTTATAGATGGCTTCACAACAAAGACCCATGCTGATTTGATGTCGGGAAGAGGAACGGGATTGTCTGTTGTAAAAAACGAATGGGAAAAAATCGGTGGTACAATTTCGTTATACTCTGATCAGAATAAAGGCACCATGTTTGTTTTTAACATTTGCAAACCATTATGAGTGATCAAAAAAACATTCAAAAAGTTGGATGATAGAGAGGTGAATTTTTGTGATAAAGTGTCAAAGTTTGACAAAGGTTTTCGGAAATAAAGAGGCAGTAAAATCATTATATTTGGACGTTGAATCGGGTATGATCTACGGTTTTTTAGGAACAAATGGCGCCGGAAAAACAACAACCATAAAGATGTTAACCGGGCAACTGCCTATAACATCAGGAGAAGCCGAAATATTAGGAATAAATGTAAAAACAGATGCGATAAAAATAAAGAGTAAGATAGGAATCGTACCTGATGAGCCGAAAATTTATCCTTTTTTTACAGGGTACGAATTTATTGAATTTATACTTGACGTTTTCAACAAAAACGATAAAGAAACAAGGAACCTTTATGATGAACTGTGTCATGCCTTTGAAGTAGATTATTTACAGATGCCGATTGCTGAAATGTCTCATGGTATGAAGCAAAAGGTAATGGTCATCAGTGTACTGATGAGAAAACCCCAAGTCATCTTTTTGGATGAACCCACCGTTGGCCTGGATGCAAGGAGTTCAAAAATACTCAAAGACCTTCTCAGAAAAATGGCAAACAGCGGGGCAACTATCTTTTTAACCACTCATGTTCTGGAAATTGCCCAAAAGATGTGCGATAGGATTGGTATACTGGATGATGGCAGATTACTGGCAGAAGGAACGATGGAAGAACTGAGAAAGCGTTCAAAGATGGCCGATCATACTTCCTTGGAAGACCTTTTCTTGGGACTCACCGGTCAATCCGAAGATGTTCTGAAAATAGTCAATGCCCTTTAGGAGTGGTAAACATGTTTAGGGATATTTCATTGTTGTTTAGGCATAGGCTTTTTATGAAAACTAACTCATCTGAAAAGAAAAGAACCTTTAGTTTCATTTATCTGATTGGTATTTCAGTATTTTTTCTTTTTTTAATTACACGCATGTTCGACCAAATTTACACCCAGCTTTCACAGATCTCTGTCCAGGGAATTCATTACGGGGATATTTACATCCACTTTTTACTGACTTTGACCGCAATCTTTTTTGTGATCAGTTTTGCCAGCATGATGTCCTTTCAACTTAAAAGAAATGAGGAAATTGAGTTTTTACTCACATTACCCATCAGAAAATCATCTATTGTTACTTATCAGTTGCTCACTTCCGGGATTTCCATGTTTTTTTCATTGATTCTTTTCCTTTCGCCAATCATTGTTTATCTGTCCAAAAGGTCTATCAACGAAATTATTTTAGGTGTTATCGGCATCATCTTCAACATTGTCTTTCTGGTGCTGTTAGGAGCTCTTATTGCAGTGTTGTTCAGTAAAATTGGTTCCCAAAAGACTGCCAGGATCATGCTGATCATTGTCAATATGGGTATGGGTGCCATTTTTATCTTGATGTATCAAGTTTTCCCCAATAACCTCACCTCACCTGAATCTTTTCCGCAAGCCATGATCAATGCCAATGATTTCTTTTCCTCCATATATAACATCTTTATTTTGGGATTAACCGGATCGAATCATTTCATTTCTCTACTATTTCTTGTTCTGCTGACAGTCATTTGCGGATACAGTTATTACTACCTTTCAGATAAGATAACTTTTCACCAGGGCATGACTTTGTTTAGGCATAAAAAAAGAGACAAAGGCTTGCAGGCAAAGTCAAATATGCTCCTGAGAAAAGAACTGATTCTCTATAAAAGACACGAACAGCTTATCTATTACATCTTGTATCCTGTCGGATTCGCCATTTTCATGGGCATGATTAACACTAACCTCTTTTCTGCTCTGTATATGGTCTCAATCATGGGACCGTTGTTTATCGCCATGCAAACTTCTTTTTCGATGAATATGGAGGGTAGTTCAATCGCAACCATTCGAATGCTTCCTATTGATTTAAAAAAATTCATTCAAATCAAACTTTTTGTGCCGGTTGTTTTGAATGTTGTTTTATTGCTCATTACTTTTGTGGTATTTGCCGTTGTCTTAAAAGCAACTCTTTGGAGCTTTGCGCTTGTGTTCCCCATCTTTCTGTTAGAAATTCTCGCTGCTCTATCCGGAGTCTACTTTATCTTAAAACGAGAACCTCAAAATTTAACCAATCCCGGGGCATTTTTACGCTCTGGAGCCTTTATGATCCAATATCTGATGCTGATGGCCTTGTCACTTCTCAGTGTGCTACCCCTAAGTATGGTTTTATTAAACGTAAACATCGGCGCTTCATCTTCTTTTAAAGCAATCATGATTCTGTTGAGTTTCGCTGGGGTATCTGTTGCATTTATACTGAGTATTCGTTTTTGGAAAAAGGTCTGCCAACTGATTCTAACCTGGCAGTAAATGGAGGAAGAAAAATGAAGAAGATCATCGTTAGTACATTCGCAGGCCTGATTCTATTAACCCTATCTTTTGCTGGTTTATTGATGGATTTTGATGTCCAAGGACATAGAGGCTGCAGAGGGCTCTATCCTGAAAACACGTTAGCCGGTTTCCGCTACGCAATGGAAACTGTTGGTGTGGATACAATCGAACTGGATGTGGGGATTTCAAAAGACCTGATTTTGATTGTGAATCACGATACATATCTGAACCCCGAAAGAACGATGAAGGATGGTTCGTTCATATCAGAAAAGATTTATATTAAAGATCTCACTTTAGAGCAAATCAAAACTTATTCTGTTGGAAGGATTCAAAACAGATTTTCCTTTTTTAAACAAAAACAGCTGAACGAAGAACCAATACCCACACTACAAGAAGTGATCGATTTAGTCATTTCTTTTAATAAAAGCTCTGAGAAAAAGATTAAAATGAATATTGAAACGAAAATTGACGCATTGGAACCTCATCAAACGTATGAGTCTCACATATTCGTCAATCTTCTGCTTGAAATCATTGAAAAAAATAATATTGAAGAAGTGGTATCGATTCAGTCTTTTTACTGGAAACCCATCATGGATATCAAGAAGCAAGCCCCCCAAATAAGAACTGTCGCCTTGCTATCAAAGACTCGCCTAAAGGATTTGGAATGGTTCAATGGTATTGATCCAGAAGATTACAGTTCCTTCGCTGAGTTTATCAAGGCATCAAATGCCGATTGTCTGTCTATGAATTACATGGATATCAGCGAACAGCAAATTTTTGATGTTCAAAGCCTTGGAATCAAAGTCATCCCTTATACTATCAACGACGAAGCAACGATGAGGCGTTTTATAAGCCTTGGGGTAAATGGCATAATCACCGATTATCCGGATGTTTTAATGACTGTGTTAGAAACTTGCCAATAAACAACTTTTCTTAAAACCATTTTAAACAATCAATGAATCAATTCATTTTCTCGTCTATAGTTCCGGAGGTTGTTATGAATGGAGAACAAATTTAGTGATACCTACAAGAAATCATTTCATGTAAAGGGAATGACGTGTGCCACATGTGCGCAAAACGTTAAAAAATCTCTGGATAATGTGGACGGTGTCAAATTGGCATCCGTCAATTTGGCCACTGAAACTGCTTTCGTTATTTCTGACACTGAGATAGTATTTAAAGAAATTGAGAAAGCCGTTCAAAGAGTAGGCTATCAAGCGATGGAAAATGTGGATGAAAAGGATGAAGAACAAAGTCTCAGATTAGCCGGAAGAAGGTTTTTAGTTGCCATTGCCATCACGATCCCACTGTCCATTTTGATGTTTTTTCATATGGCAGGGGTGAAGATTGAAGGGTATATCCTCTATGAGATTTTCCTTGGCGGTACAGTGGTTTTTTATTCGGGTTATTCTACGATTAAAAGTGCCTGGATAGCGCTGTTACACAAACATACAAATATGGATACACTGATTTTCATGGGTTCTGTTACGGCATTTTCAACGGCGGTTTTAAAATATATCGGCTTCGATATTACATCGTTTGGGGCGCTTGGGGCGATGATCGTTGCACTTCATCTGACAGGAAAATATATCGAACAACGATTAAAATATAAGGCGGCCAAAGAAATTAAGGCATTGATGAAACTTCAATCAAACGAGGCTTGTCTCATTGAAGATAGCGGTGAAAGAAAAGTTCCAATTGATGAATTGAAAATAGGGCATATCATTTTAGTTCGTCCGGGAGATAGATTTCCTACTGATGGCATCCTTTTAGATTCAAAGACCTCTGTTGATGAATCGATGCTTACTGGAGAATCCATGCCTGTTAAAAAGCAAGATGGAGATCAGATAACAGGTGGTTCTTTAAATCTGACCGCCACGGTTAAAATGAGCGTGAATAAGGAATACTCCGATACTTTTTTGTCTCAGATGATCTCGCTGATTAACGAAGCTCAGGGAACAAAGGTTCCCATTCAAGCATTAGCAGATCGGATTACCCGTTATTTCGTACCGATTGTTATTTCAGCTGCATTGACAGGCGCACTGTTGTGGTATTTTTTCTTCGATCAGTTTTATCCCATGTTGGATTCTATCCGAATTATTTTTCCTTGGATTTTGGTTGTGGAAAACCCACTATCTTTTTCAATCTTTGTTTTTGTGTCTTCTATAGTCATTGCCTGCCCATGTGCATTGGGGCTTGCAACTCCTATGGCATTGGTTAGTGGAATGGGTTTAGCCACAAAGAAAGGAATTCTTATTCGAAACTCGCAGGTGGTTCAGTCCATTGGTAAAACGGATGTCGTTGTTCTGGATAAAACGGGAACAATTACCCAAGGAATGCCAAAAGTAGTGATGCATAACTTAGATGAAAAAACAGCTCACATTGTAGCTTTTATCGAATCACAATCCAGCCACCCTTTGGCAAAAGCGATTGCGCAAATCTCAAATCAAAAGAAAGCATTAGCAATGGATGCAACTGAAGAGGTATCGGGCAAGGGTGTTTTGGCTCAATATGACGGAAACAGTTATTTCATAGGTAGACCCGGTGATTATTCAAAGTACGAGCAAAATCTGGAGTTGGGACAAACTGTTGTTGAAGTCACCACCAATGATATTATAGTGGGATATTTAGCCATCGAAGACCCACTAAGAGAAGAAAGCATCCGGGAAATCAAGTGGCTAAAACAAAAAGGGCTTGATGTAATCATCGCCACCGGTGACCATCAAACAACCGCCCAAAAGATTGCTAAAAGAGTAGGTGTTGAAACAGTCTATGCTCAATTACTGCCTTCAGAAAAAGTTGACATCGTTAATCATCTTCAATCGAAAGGTTATCAGGTGTTAATGGCAGGTGACGGGATCAATGATGCAGCTGCCATTAAAAGTGCGGATATTGGCGTTTCTTTTTCAACGGGAACTGATCTGGCGATGGACAACTCGGACATTGTTATTGTTAAGGGTGGTATCAGTGGCATTCGATCTACCATGGAAGTATCCCAAAGAATGATGAAAATCATCAAACAAAATCTTTTTTGGGCCTTTTTCTACAACTTGATAGCCATTCCGGTTGCTTTGATGGGTTGGCTTCATCCAGCCATCTCTGAAGCAGCCATGGGAATCAGCTCTATCAGCGTTGTTTTAAATTCATTGAGAATTAAAACCGAAAAAAAGAAAGGAGAACATATGATGAAATATTCAGTTACTGTTAGCGATATGAATTGTCAGCATTGTGTGGCCACGATTGACAAAGCTTTGGAAGCAGCGGGCATACAGGAAAGAGAAATCAACTTGGAGAATAAAACCGTGCATTTTGACACCTCAAATATTGAAAAGGGATTGAAAGCCATACAAAATGCAGGATACACACCAAAACTCTAATGATTGATCCTTAATGAGCAGGATGCCTAAAAAGGCATCCTGTTTATTTGTAGACCTGCAAAATCATACTTTGATAAGGTTGCAAAATTTGAGCATTTAGCCTTGTATACTCAGTCGGATAATTGGTAATGATCGTTTTCAAATGACACTGTTCTAAAAGTGGGTGTTGAAAGATTTGTTCCGTTTCAGAAATATTCAGAATCACGATGAACTCATTTTGATCATCAAACCGGCGATAGGCAAAGACTTCATCGGCTGAAGGCAGTAATTCAAAATCTCCAAACACTAAGGCATTCTGTTCCTTTCTTATTTTTATCATTTTCTTGTAATAAGTTAACACGGATTCTTCATTTTTCAGTGAATCTGTACAGTTGATACTTCTGCATTTTTCGTTTGGTTTAATCCACGGCTGCACACTAGAAAATCCAAGATACAAAGAACTATCCCAATGCATCGGACTTCTTGATCGGTCCCTGCCAAAAATCTGAACGTCTTTCATCGTTTCTGCTTCGCTTAATCCTTGCCTTTTTCTTTCTCGATAGAGTTTTTTGGCTGACAGATCATCGTAATCATGAATGGATTCATAACGGGTATCTGGTAATCCCAATTCATCACCTTGATAAATGAAAGGCGTTCCTTCAAGACTCAACAAAAGTGTTGCAAACAACTTGGCTGAAGCCCTTCTGTATTGCCCTTCATGTCCAAACAAGGTCACTATTCTCGGCAAATCATGATTTGAAAAGCAAATCCCGCTCCAACCCTTGTTATGCAGTTCCTTTTGCCATTGAGCAATGATTTCTTTCAACATTTTGGGGTTTTTACCCTTTTCTTTATAGTAATCTGTATGCTGAAATGTAAAAACCATGTCCAGTTCGCCATTCTCAGGCGCTGTAAATAAAACTGCTTTATTGGGATTAACATAGCCACATTCACCAATGGCCACACAATCATATTTGGCAAAGGTGTTTTGATTCAGTTCTCTGAAAAATTCATGAACACGTGGACCGTCAACAAATTGACGATGGTCAAATACATAGCGTTGTCCTTCCTGTTGTTCGTTATCAGGTAATCCGGGGACTTTGGAGATCAAATTGATGGCGTCTAATCGAAACCCATCCAGTCCCTTTTCCAACCACCAGTTGATCATTTGATACAATTCCTGCCTGACTTCAGGATTTTCCCAATTCAAATCGGGTTGATAAGGTGAAAAAACACCCAAATAATACTGATCGGTTGTCGGATCGTATGTCCAGGCTGATTCATGAAAATATCCGGCCCAATTATTGGGTTCTTTCCCATTTTTACCGTCTCGCCAGTAATAATAATCCCTATATGGATTTTCTTTTGATTTGGATGATGCGATGAACCAGGGATGCTCGTTGGAAGAATGATTGATCACCAAATCCATCACAATTCGGATGCCTTTCTCATGCGCTTTTTGAAGAAGCTCCTCAAAATCCGCCATGGTGCCGTAAGTTTCATCAATGGCGTAATAATCCGAAACATCGTAACCATTATCCTTCATGGGCGATTGATATATGGGTGAAATCCACAACAGATCTACTCCTAATCCCTCAAGATAATCCAATTTGGAAATAATCCCTTGAATATCCCCCTTACCATCGTTATTGGAATCTTTAAAACTCTTGGGATAAATCTGATAGGCAATACTTTTTTTCCACCAGGTCATTTTTTTCAGTCCTTTCTTCATGCCGTTTAACTGGTCACTTACTTTTCCATTCACAAGCGGGATTATAACATTTTCATCATTTCATGCGACAGTTTGATATAATCGATGTATAAGCAAATGGTGAAAAAACAAGCGATTGTTACACGTATTAATGTTAGTTGCCAGTCTTCTTATTGATGATCGGCAAATGAAGCGATCTATTCTTAGCATATTTGAAGGGAGTGATGTTGTGAAACGTTTGTTCGTATGGACTTGTCTGATGACGATCTTGTTGTGTTCTTCCTGTCAGTCGCCATTACCTGGTCCTGTGGAAGAAGGGTTGTTTTCATTGATTGCCAATTGGGGAAAACAGCTTGAAAAGACAACCGATCATGAAGAGGGTATTTTTATTTATCCTACTTCTGAAGGTGGCTTTATCACGCTGATTCAAACGGAAAATGAACAGGAGCAAAGATTACCAACGACGAATGTTAAAGTTTGCAAATTGGATGCAAACGGAGACATGGATTGGTCTGATTCCCCACCATTAACCGATCATTCGATAAGAACCGGTGTTTTCGTCCTCCCTAATCCGTTTTCTTCCAACCCGGAATACCTCGTCGGCGTGCAAAAAACGGACTTAATCCGGCAAGAAACAAATATTGAATTGTTCTATTATGATGAGGACGGCACAGAACGCTGGCATCAGGAATACTTAGCCAATGGGCAAGATTTTTTGACCGGTGCACTGTTTGTTTCTGAAAATGCGGTGATGGTTTATGGACGAACGGACTCAACTGACGGTTTATTCTTCGGCAAGATTCAGACTACTGGTTATGACGGCTTCGTGGTGCCCGTCAATACAGCCGATGGACAACCTGAAAATTCCATCACTTATGATTATCAAGAATCTGATAATGGAATAAAAAGGATATACACAACCATTGACTCTCCGGAGCTTTTTTTTGTAGGAGAGGCCAATAACACAGCAGGCGTTCAGAAAATTTGGATGATGCGGGTTTATCATTTCATGCCCACCTTTAAATCGCAAACACTGTTTGCCCACGATGACGATATCAACTATTATTTCGGTGGAATGTGCCGAATTGGACCAGATCAATTTGTGATGGCTTGCACTAAAGAAATCAACGATGAAGAACAAGTGGCATTTTACAAATTCAATTCAGATGCATCTAATGAACTGATGGCTGTTGAAATCTTAAACGAACATGAGGTCAATAATCTGATCCTCGGAGATGACAAAGAACGCAGTATCGGCATCTCGCATTTTGTGAGTGATAACTCACTAATAGCTGGGGTTAAAGCACAAAATGATGCGGTAAGTCTTAACAGATTTTATTTAATCAACACCGATCAATTTGAGGTCAGAGAACAAAACTATCGTTATCGTAATGATGTCATCTACAATCATCTCAGCAAAAGAGGCGATCAACAGCTTTACGGATTAACTGGCTGGGTTCCTTCCCAGGATGCTGCAGAAGACAAAAGGACTGCAGGAGGTAGAGCTTGCTGGGTAGAAGGGTTGTAAGCAAAATAAAAAGCGGGGATCCTATTTCCCCGCTTTTTTTATAACCAATTATTCATCGTTGTCTTCTTCTATCGGTAAAGGATAACGTGATTTACATTCTTTACAATACAAATGTTCCCCATGTGTTTTGGTATATTTGATGTATAAAGCGGCTCCGCATTTTTCACACTTGTAATCGGTCGGCTCATCCCATGAGATAAATTCACAGTCCCCGCCATTATAAGTGTTATTTTTGCATGTATAAAAGAACTTTCCTCTTTTGCTTCTCCTTTTTACAACTTCTGCTCCACATTCGGGACATTTACCCCTGGCCTTTTCATCGATGTTTTCGGTGTATTTGCAATCAGGATAATTACTACAGGCAATAAATTTCCCGAATTTCCCAAACTTTTCTACCAAAGGTGCACCGCATTTGGGACATTCTCTACCGATCTCTTTGACTTCTTTTTGTGTTTGCTCCTGGAGTTTTTCAGAATCTTTAAAATAAACGGTGTCTTTTTCCATGTATGCTTCGATGTCTTCTGGAACGGATAAGTTGACCTTACACTTCTGACAAGTCAAATAAGGGCCATATCGCCCAACTCGCATTTCCATGGGCTTGGAACACTTTTTACATTTCACGTTGGTCTCCATGTCAACATTCAAGTTCTTTGATGAAATCAGCTGATCCATCTTTTCCAGAGTGGGCACAAATTTATCGTAAAACTCATTAAGAACCTTTTTCCAATTAATATCACCGATCTCAACATAGTCCAAATCACTTTCCATCATTGCTGTGAATTTCTTTTGGATGATTTTGGGAAAATGTCCGGTTAAAAAATGGTTGACAACTTTTCCCACAAAGGTAGGGGCGATGGATTTCCCTTCTCGTCTGACATAATTTCTGGAAAAAAGGGTTTTAATAATGGAAGCATAGGTACTGGGCCGTCCGATTCCATCCTTTTCCAACATCTTCACCAAAGAAGCTTCGGTGAAACGGGCAGGTGGTTTTGTGAAATTCTGGCTGACATCGAGTTTATCAAGATTAACGGGTTGTTTTTCTTTCAAGTCCGTTTCCAAAATTTTCTCGGAATTTTTTTGAGGATAAAAATGCTCGAAACCATCAAAAATCTGTTTTGAGCCCTTTGCTTCAAATAAGTATTTGGCTTTCTTATCCTGGATCTGAATTTTTTTGTTCATGTATTGAGATGGTGTGGATTGCGAGGCCATGAAGCGGTTCCAGATCAAGCTGTAAAGCTTAAACTGATCCGTTTCCATAAATGCTTTTACATCATGTGGGGCTTTTTCGGGATAGGTCGGCCGGATGGCTTCGTGAGCATCTTGAACATTAGCTTTCTTATTGTCAAAGATTCTTCTTTTATGGTATTCTTTACCCACTTGCTCAGTGATATACTTTTGCGCTCCATCCAATGCCACATCCGAAAGCCTTGTGGAATCAGTTCTCATGTAGGTGATAAATGCTGTTTGACCTTCAGGCGTTTCAATTCCTTCATATAGTTTTTGGGCGATTTGCATGGTTCTTCCCACATTAAATCCCAACAGATTAGAGGCAGCCTGTTGGAGTGTACTGGTTGTGAAAGGAGCAGGAACTGATTTACTGGCTTTTTTATCCTCAATACTCTTAACTGAAAAGCTGGAAGCGTTTAAATCTTCTTTGATTTTTTCAGCCTGCTGCTGTGTTTTGATTCGGTTTGATTCTAATGATTTATTGTTCATTTTCGTCAACTCGGCTTCCAGTTCACCAAACAACCCTTTAAATTTCCAGTATTCCTCAGGATTGAATTTGACGATTTTGTCATCCAACTCACAGATAAACTTTAAAGCCACCGATTGAACCCTTCCGGCGCTTAAGCTGTTCATTCTTAAAGCCCGCCAGAGATATGGACTAATTTTGTAACCCACGATTCTGTCCAGGATTCTTCTGGCAAATTGTGCTTCAACCTTTGACTTATCAATAGGCCTTGGGTTTTTGATCGCTTCGTTGATGGTGTTTTTCGTTATTTCAGAAAAGATCACCCTGTTTTTCTCAGTTTCCTTGAGACCAAGAATTTGCGCAATATGCCAGGCAATGGCCTCTCCTTCTCTATCCATATCTGATGCCAGGATAACATTTTTGCCCTTTGCTTTGGATTGAATATCCTTGATTACTTTTTCTTTTCCTTTCATGGTTACAAATACAGGTTCAAATCCATTTTCGATTTCTACACCAAGCTCGGATACGGGAAGATCTCGAATATGCCCCTTTGATGAAATAACCTCGTAACCTCGCCCCAAGTATTTTTTAATGGTCTTAGCTTTTGATGGGGACTCAACGATGACTAAATGGCTCATTTAAGGTGTTTCACCTCTTTCAGTAATTTGTCAAATGACGCTTGATGATTACTCTCCAGATATATTCTTACAACGGGTTCCGTACCTGAAGCACGGGCCAGTATCCATGTATCGTACTCTGCATCTTCAAGCTGAAAACCGATACCATCCATTTCCAATCTTTCTTTGATATTGAAGCTACAGCAATCGTTTTTCTTATTCAAGAAAGCTTTGATAATTTTTTCTTTTTGCTCGTTGTTATCCAGTTCTATGTTTAAGCGGGTACTGTAAAATTTCCCGGTGATTTTCTCCACGTCTTTTCTGATTTCACTGAGTTCTTTACCTTCATAGGCTCTCATTTCCGCTGCAAATAAGCAAGCCAACAACCCGTCTTTTTCAAGAACATGGTCTTTAATACTTAAGCCGCCGCTTTCTTCACCACCCAGTACATAATCCCCGGTTGCCAATAATTCACCAATATATTTGAAGCCTACAGGAGTGACTTTGGTTGTGTGATCAAAGTGTTTTGCAATTTGATCCATCATATGAGAGGTCGCAACACTTCTGACTAAATCACCTGCCATCTTTTTGTTTTTATACAAATGATAGGCAACCATTGCCAAATATTCATTGGGAGTGATAAATTCCCCTTGATCGTCGACGATACCGAATCGGTCCGCATCGTTATCCAAAGCCAATCCCATATTCATTTTGTTTCGTAAAACATCTTTCCCCAAGGTTTTCAGGCGAGTTTCATCCGGTTCGGGACGATAGCCTCCAAAATACGGGTCTCGAAAATCATTATAATAAACAATTTGAGATTGTTCGTTAAAAATACGGGTCATAATGGTGTCAAGAAAATCATTCCCTGTTCCAAACACCATATCCACACCGGCGTTTAGTCCTGTTTGTCTCATTTTTTCAACGTCAAATTTCTTTATCATCATATCGGCATACTCTTCAATAGGTGTTATCTCATGAAGCATTTTTTTCTTCTTGGCTTTCTCAATATCCATTTTCTCGATGGCAACTTTACCTTGGGCAATTTCCAAAGCTTTGCTTTCGATGTAATCTGTGATTTCAGGCATAGCAGGGCCGCCATCTTCCGGGTTAAATTTCAAGCCGCAGTAATTGTAAGGATTATGGGATGCGGTTAAATTGATTCCCCCATCCAGTTTTTTTTCGGTAATAAGATATGAGATAACGGGTGTTGGAGTGGGTCGATCGCACAGCCATACGGTTATCTCATTGCCTGTCATCACTTCAGCAACTCGTTGGGAAAAATCCTCAACCATGAACCTTGCATCGTATCCGATGATAACCTTTGCCCCTTTTTTCTTTTTGGTTTTTAAATATTCTGCAATAGCTTGGGAAACAATTTCAACATTCTCAAATGTAAAATCATCTGCTATAATCCCTCGCCAGCCACTGGTTCCAAATTTGATCTGTTTAGTCATAAGAAGCGTCAACTCCTTTCACCTTTATCTTTCTATCTAAATACCGGTTGTATTCACTCCATTGGTTCTGAACGTAAGTGTTATTATCATCAAGGGTTTTTTTTGTGATTTCTCTAAATTGCGCAATCTTTGAATCAGCATTATCTGCTGAATGAACGATCATTGCTTCGATGGTTTTGGGCTGTATGGGCGCTCCCCACTCAATCTCGCCGTGATGGGAAAGAATGATGTGGTTAATCTCCATCAGCAAGGCCCGTGGAAAGTCTTGTATCTGTTCAGCGTATCTGTCCACCATCTGGATGCCCATGATGATATGGCCCAGCATTTCTCCCGAACCAGTGCGTTCAATCCCCGAAGGCACTAAACTGTATTCTTTTGTCTTGCCAATGTCGTGCAGCAATGCACCGGCAATGATCAGGTCATCGTTTATGTCCATATCCGGATAATTATCTCTGATGCTCTTTGCTAATTTCACTACATCCAGTGTATGTTCAATGAGGCCGCCTTTATAGGCATGATGGACCGATGTCGCAGCGGGAGAATCAAGAAAGCGAACCACGAATTTTTCATCCTGAACAAAGACTGCTTCAAGCAGCATTTTAATGTATTTGTCTCGTACCAGATCTATCATTTTCAAAAGCTCTTCATAAATTGCTTTTACATCCTTTGATGTAATTTCGATAAATTTTTTGGGGTCGAATTCATCCGCAGATAATACTGTAATGGCATCTTTGGAGTTTTTTATATTCAACTGCATTTTGGTATCAAACAGTTTGACTTTCCCTTCCACCCTCACAACAGTTCCTTGGGTAAGACGCTCATCGTTGAGTTCAGCATTCCACCAGTCTACCCCTCTCATGGTACCGCTGCGATCTTCAAATGTTAACAATAAGAAACCTTTACCGTCTCTTGTTGTCTGCATTCTTTTGCTGGTCACTTTCAGAACGCTGGAAATATAATCATCCGTTTCCATATCCGAAATAAATTTACCACTGTTTTTGGGTAAATAATTGCCGTCTTCCTTTGAAAATTCTTCCATCTTTTCCTTTAGCAAATCCCCAAGTTTCAACTGTACACATCCCTTCTTTTCTTATAACAACTCGTTGCCTATTGTATCATAAACTCATAGCCAGGCTCGTGTAATGATTTAAGCAACGTATTTTCTTACAACTCTTTTAGAAATGGCACAAGTCACTTCGTAATTAATTGTGCCAATCCGTTGCGCCGTCTCTTCTGCGCTTATTTCTTCGTTCCCCATTTTTCCCAAAAGGATCACTCGATCACCCGCCTGTACGTTTTCAATATCATCCACATCTACGACAAACTGGTCCATACATACCCTCCCCAAAACACGACAACGTTTACCTTTGATCAAGACTTCTCCTGTATTGGAAAGAAGTCTGTTGTAGCCATCGGCATAACCGACAGGGATTGTTGCAACCTTCATTTCTTTATCGGCAATAAACGTTCTGCCGTAACTGACCGGTGTCTCTTTGGATATCCATTTCACCATGGATACAGACGTTTCCCATGATAGAACCGGTTCAAGATGGACCGATCTTTTCCGGTTCTTTGGATCCAGCCCATATGAGGCTATGCCAATTCTGACGAAATCAAAAAGATTTTCTTCAAAAAACAATGCACCTGCACTGTTGGCAATATGTTTGACCGGGATTGATTCAAAGTGTTTGGCAACGTTTTTAAACCGATCATATTGGAGTTTTGTGAAAGCGAGCTCATTTTCATCCGCAGAAGAAAAATGGGTATACAACCCTGTTACCTCAAAATGAGTATCTGCCAAAATGGGTTGGATCTTTACGACAGCGTCATGATAATTAAAGCCCACTCTCGACATGCCGGTATCGAGGATCACATGAACCTTCAATGGCTTTTTATGTAAAAATGCCTGAAGTTGATGAAACTGATCGGATGAATAAACGGTTGCGGTTAAATCATTTTCAACGAACAGATTGACATATTCCGGCTTGAAATAATTCAGGACAAGAATAGGGGTTTGTATCCCATTTGTCCGGAGTTCCAATGCCTCTGACAAAAAAGCAACAACCAGGTATTCCACCTTTTCCGATTCTGCTACCTTTGCCAATTCAACCGCCCCATGTCCATAGCCGTCCGCTTTGATGACCGGCATGATCTTGGTAGGATAGGCTTTTTCCTTAAAATAACGCAGGTTGTTCCGATATGCCTTGAGAGAAATGCATGCATGTGTGTCTCGATAATCCTCAGTAGTATAGAACATGATTGATCACCCTAATATTGATAAAAAGACCCCGGCCGCAACTGCAGAACCAATAACACCTGCAACGTTAGGTCCCATGGCATGCATCAGAATAAAGTTAGTAGGATCTTCCTTTTGGGCAACCATCTGAGCAACTCTCGCCGAATCCGGAACGGCAGAAACACCAGCACCCCCAATTAGCGGATTGATTTTTACCTTTAAGAACAGATTCATGATCTTCGCAAAGAGTAAGCCACTGATCGTTGAGATTATAAAGGCCAACGCACCCAAAAATAGAATCAACAGCGAGGTTTCACTCAGAAAGACATCTGCCTTCGCAGAAGCCCCTACGGACAAACACAGCATGATAATAGCCGGATCGGCAATATATTTGGAACAGGCTTCCGCCAGTCTTTTTGTTAATCCGTTTTCCTTTAAAAAATTGCCCAACATCAACATTCCAACCAAAGGTAATGCCTGTGGAACCAGTAACCCGATAAACACGGTTGTAATGATTGAAAAGACAAGTTTCTCTGCTTTTTTAACCTTTCTTGGCGGCTTCATTCTGATCAGCCTTTCTTTCTTGGTTGTAAACAGTTTCATCAATGGTGGTTGGATAATGGGAATCAAAGCAATATAAGAATAAGCCGCAATGGCAATAATCGCAAGCATATCAGGAGCAAACTTGTTCGCAATATAAATGGAAGTCGGACCATCTGCGCCACCGATAATAGAAATCGCTGCGGAAGGTAATAAATCAAAACCCAACATCCTGGCCATGAAAAAAGCAACAAATATACCCATTTGTGCCGCCCCTCCCAAAAAGATGGTGATGGGATTAGACAGCATAAATGAAAAATCGGTTAATGCACCAATTCCAAGGAAAATCAAAGGTGGATAGATTCCATATTGAAGCCCAAGATTGACATAATACATTAACCCGCCTGCGGCATTGCCGGTGGGTTCCAAAAAAAGGCCTGTGTAGAGTGGCGGAATGTTGGCTAAAATCATTCCAAAACCAATGGGTATTAACAAAAGAGGTTCAGCATGTTTTGCCACTGCTACATAAAGCAAAACACTTCCTAAACCAATCATAAAAAGATTACCTAAAGTCAACCCTGCAAATGCCGAACTGGTAAAAAAAGCCGTGAACGCTTGAATTATCACTTGACACCCCCTGTAGTGTATGTGAAAGTTTGAATTTCAACGGTTCATTTCTTTTGGTCAATATAAGGAACTCAAATAAACAATATCGATTCTAACACAAAGGGATATGATTATAAAGAATCGCCATCATCCGAAGCGATTATAACACCTAAAAAACGAATACGTTTATTCTCTTTTTTTGTTAACACTAAATATACCAACTGATACCAATGTCAGCGCAAAAATAATCGAAAAGGAGAAAAATTCCTCCGGTAAAAAGATTGCCGATAAAATGGACCCGGAAACCGGAATGATGAATTTAAAGATGGTGATTTCTCCGGCTTTATGATATTTGAGAAGGGCGTACCACAATCCAAACGCAACAGCCGAAAGAAAGGCAGAATAACCCAACAGCCATCCTCCCAATGCAGTAAATTGCAGTGTCGGTTTTTCATCGGAAATGTAGGCAATAGCCATCAACAAAACAGATCCGAATAACATTTGAAAAGCCGACACACGAAAAGGATGGATGTCTTTCGCCATTTTTTTTGCAATCACAGTTCCAAAGGCATTGGCAATACCGGTGAAGATCAAATATCCTTCGCCTTGAAGGGTAAAGCGCCATGAAAAATCCTTTCCCCAGTTGACCAGCACGATACCAGCCAGACCCGTTATTAACCCGACCCATTTAGCTCGACTCAACTTATCGTCAGAATAAACAAAATGAGCCAGCAAGACCATGAAAAAGGTACCGCTGGATGCCAAAACAGACGCTTTGATACCGGAAGTGTTGGCCAATCCATTATAGAAAAAATAATACTGAAGTGTTGTTTGAAAGATGCCCAATAATAACAGATAAGAGATCTTCTTTAAACCCATTTTGTTGATTGTTTCTTTTGATTTCATCGAGAAAAGAAACAAGAGCATAGCTGCCAGAAAAAAACGCATTCCGGCCAGCAGAATTCTTCCGGAAACTGCTTGCTCGATACCAAATTCTCGATAAGCAACCTTTAATACAGGAAAAGCACTTCCCCATAAAATGGCACAACCGATAGCAATCAGGCTGGAATATAGTTTATTTGAAATAATTTTTTCCCAATGATCCAACTTGTTCCCCCTTTTTTTCTTTGACTCATCATGAATGCATTTCTTGTGTTCTTGCAATATCTATTGGAGTATATCGCATATCCATACATCAGATCAATACAACTATTATTTTTTTTGATTTGTATGCTATAATCTTGCAGATTTGAAAAATCGAAGCAACATCTTGGCCTCTTGTTTGAGTCGTGAAAAGCATTTCGATTTATTTTAAACGGATGAGGCAGTCTTCCTAAAAGAGGGATAAAAATGGTTTATGCGTTAAACAACTTTTCTTTTTATTATTATTTTAAGAGCATTCATCCGGTCTGCCACCTGGCAGAGTAAACAAAAACAATTTGTTCCGGATGACTGCTCTTTTTTAGTTTTCCGGAGAAAATAACCAATACAAGGGTCTCCGTTGAGGAGACCCTTTTTTTATGGAGGTGTTTTAAATGATCGTGATATTAAGGAAAAACCATTCAGAAAGCGATTTGGAGCACATTATTGAAATAACCAAAGAACTGGGCTTTAAATCGCATATTTCTAGGGGAACTGAAAAGACAATCGTTGGCGTTATCGGTGATGATTCTTATGTCAGTGTGGATCGATTTGAGAATTTGCAATATGTGGATAAGGTTGTCAAGGTCCTGAAACCTTATAAACTGGTTTCCAAAGAATTTCATCCTGAGCCTACAAAGATTGATTTGGGTGAAAATCAAATCGGCGAAGGGTTTTCAATCATAGCAGGGCCATGTGCCGTTGAATCGGAAGCCCTTTTAGACGAAGTAGGTGCTTTCTTAATAGAACAAGGGGTTCCTTTTTTAAGGGGAGGCGCATTTAAACCCAGAACTTCCCCGTACGCCTTTCAAGGGCTTGGAGAACAAGGGCTTAAAATTCTCAAGAAGACCGCTGAAAAGTATCATCTTAAGGTTGTGACAGAACTCATGTCTGAATCAGAAAGTGATTTACTGGAAGAATATGCGGATATCATCCAAATCGGATCAAGAAATGCTCAAAATTTTCGCCTTCTTGAAAAATGCGGTCATTTCAATAAACCAATTTTGTTGAAAAGAGGTTATATGAACCGAACTGAGGAATTTCTTCAATCTGCTGAATATATAATGGCAAACGGAAACCCTAACGTTATTCTTTGTGAAAGGGGTATCCGAACATTTGAGACCGTCACCAGAAACACATTGGATCTTTCGGTCGTTCCCTACGTCAAGGAAGAATCTCATCTTCCCATTATCGTTGACCCCAGCCATGCCACCGGTAAAAGGGAATTGGTCCCGGCAATGGCTTATGCCTCATGGGCTGCAGGAGCCGATGGGGTTATGGTTGAAATCCATCCTAACCCGGAAAAGGCATTGTCAGATGGTCGGCAATCGTTAAATTTCAAACAATTCGAGTCCATGATCCAAAAACTCTCAATCTTAACCAAAACAACACTTTAAAGGAGGGGTTTGATGCGAATCCACATCATCAACGGACCCAATTTGAATTTATTGGGGAGAAGAAATCCTGAGTTTTATGGCAAGCAATCCTTTCCGGAACTGATGAACAAAATAAAAAAGTATGCCCAAAAAATAGGACTGGACATTGACTGTTTTCAATCGAATCACGAAGGGGAATTGATCGATGACATTCACGCTCATCTGGATCAAATCGATGGATTGATCATTAATCCGGGTGCTTTTACCCACTATAGTTATGCCTTAAGAGATGCTTTGGAAATATTAGAAATCCCCATTATCGAGGTCCATTTGTCTAATATCCAAGCAAGAGAAGATTTTAGACATGTCAGTGTGATTTCGCCGGTGTGTACCGGAACCATCAGCGGTCTTGGAATAAAAGGCTATTATTTGGCTTTGAATTTCTTCTTACCGATGACTTGATGTTTTTTCAGTTTGTGTTAAAATAGATTTATAAATCAGATATATACCAATAATTTGAAATAGCATTTTGTCAAAATGGTCAAAAAAGATTTTTTCTAAGAAAACTCAAATTTCCTTTTGAAAGCGTGTTGAAGAAGTGTTGAAGATCTGGAAGAGTCATATCAAGTGGATTGTTTTTTCGTTAATAGTTGTCAGCTTTCTTATAACGATCTTCATCGTACAAGATTCATTTCGCAACGAGCTTTCCAGCATCTATGAGGAAAACGTTAAAATTTTGGAAAGCCAGTATAAATCACTCATCAAGCCTTATGAAAATTTTGCTAAATATATCTTTAAGAGAGAAATTGATCTGGATTGGATCAAAACGCAGATGAAAACCGCCAATGATCAGCCTGAGATGAGAGATACGATCAGAACGACGCTCTTTACATATTTTAATGGGTTTTACGATATGTTAAAGCAATACCATTTTCGGCAGCTTCACTTTCACCTTCCCGGAGCCATCAGTTTTCTCAGAATGCATCGCCCTGAAACATTTGGAGACGATTTAACTCAAATCAGAGAATCCGTTGTCCTTGCTTCACAAATCGGGGAATTCGTGAAGGGTTTTGAAGAGGGAAGAATCTTTAACGGTTATCGCATGGTATTTCCCTTATTTCTTCAAGAAGAAATGGTCGGCACTGTTGAGATCAGCATCTCATTCAGCACCATTTGCCAGGATTTGACTAATGAATTTGATGGACCTTTTCACTTCATTATTCGCCAAGATGCAGTTGAAGAAAAGGTCTTTGAAGAGGAATTGAGTAACTACGAGCCGGCTGGATTTCTTGCAGGATATCTCTATGATAAAGAAATTCACCATGTCATCGATGAGATGACAACAGGGTTGAACATCACCTGCGCATCCATTAACGATAAACTTGCCAAAGAATACACCAAAAGGGTTCAAAGCGGAGAAAGTTTTGCTTTGCATACGCAAATAGATGGCATTGATTATTCCGCCGTTTTTTTAAAGATACAGAATTTTAAAAAAGAAAATGTGGGATATTTGATTTCCTACAAGGAAGATGGAGAAATAACATCCGTCTTAAAAAAAGCAACCATTACACTGTTTTTTGTCATCCTCATTTTCGTTTTACTTATTGCTTTGATCTTTTACATGTATCGTTCCAGAGAAAATGCCTTAATCGCAAACAGGGCTAAAAGCGAATTTCTGGCGAACATGAGCCATGAGATCAGAACCCCAATGAATGGGATTTTAACAGCTGTAGAAATTGTAGAAAAAACAGCCAGCGAAGAAAAAAGAAAGGATTTTTTGAGAATCATCAAAGTCTCTGCCGACTCATTACTACAGATTATCAACGATATTCTTGATTTTTCAAAAATAGAAGCCGGAAAACTACAAATGGAAACGATTTGCTTTGACCTCTATGCAATGCTCGATGATGTTTCACGACTGATTTTTATTTCTGCATCCAAAAAATCACTCGGCGGTGAATTACTCATTGAAAAAGATGTCCCGCAATATATCAAAGGGGATCCGCTACGTTTGAAGCAAATTCTATTGAATTTATTGAGCAATGCACTGAAATTCACCGAGAATGGAACCATACAGGTTAAAGTCAGAGTGGCTGTGAAAGATAACACAACCGAAAAAATCTTTTTAAGCGTCACGGATACCGGTGTGGGCATCGATGAGGAAAAGAAAAAGATGCTCTTTAAAAAGTTTTCCCAAGCGGATACAACCATAACCCGTAAATTTGGAGGAACCGGATTGGGACTGGTCATTAGCAAAAAAATGGTGGAAATGATGGGGGGACAAATAGACTTTCGCAGCGAAGCGGGAAAAGGTTCTGAATTCTTTTTCTTTATTCCGCTCATCAAACCAACGAGTGAAGAAATGAAAGAAATTTCTGAAATAAAAAATAAGCTCCCTTCTACAGATCAAACGGCTTTCGTTCATTTGAATATCTTGGTCGCAGAGGACAATATCGTCAATCAAGCCATTATCAAAGAGATATTATCTGAATTTGGCTGGAAATACGATTTGGTTGCTGACGGGAATGCCGCTGTGGAAAAGGTTCAACAGAATCATTACGATTTGATACTCATGGATGTGATGATGCCAA
>CAYYNI010000007.1:0-23027 GCA_964472765.1 uncultured Thermotogaceae bacterium
TCTATGAGTTTTTGTGTGATGAAAGCGGATTCAACTTTCCCAAATATACCTGAACAAGTTACTACCTCATTTCTTCCCAATAACCCTCTTTTTGTTTCTCGATCAAAAAGGGTTTTTGTTTCAAAAGTAACCATTGTTTCGGTTATTGGTTCCAGTTCAGATTCAAAAACGCTCATTATAAGCACCATGACTATCCCTCCATCATCTTAAAAATAAATGGTGTGCTCAGCGGGATTTGAACCCGCAACCTTTGGATCCGGAGTCCAATACTCTATCCAATTGAGCCATGAGCACACGATTTGCACAAGCTACAACCATCCGGTACCGAAAAAATAAATTGATATAAACTGATATTCAAAGGCAATTCTAATGTTCTTTGAATGGAAAAGACATATGGATTCAGTTCATATATTTGAAAAGTTCTTTGATCTTTTTTTACGAAATCTAATACATTCATTCCACCCATGAAATATAGTACCTGAGAATCACTTTCTTGAATACAAGATTTAATCTCATCTTCGGATAGAAATTTCAGATTAAATCGAAATGCCCATGAGGGTGAATGAATAAAGGTTTCAGCGATACTTTTTGCACTTTCCGAATCAATGATGTGCTTTGAGTCTTTGGTGGAATGACCGGCATATCGAAGGGCGGTTTGTGAATAAACCGTTGAATACCTTTCATCCACCAGAAAAACGCCAATTACGGTCGATTCATACACAAACCTAGCGAACTGAAGCGCTTTATCGGTTGCTGGTGTAAAAGTCATATCCTTTCTTAACGGTAATCCCACCACGATTTCTTCTGGCTGATACTGATAAATCAACTCTTTTAAAGACGCTTCTAATGATTGATCGTTTATAATAAAGCCCTTTGCAAAAGCCATTTTCATTTTTTTAGAAGCAACAGCATACCCGATCCGCTTATCACCATAATCGAAAGAAAGCACTTCCATAAACAGTCGTTTTAAAAAGACCTAAACAAATAATCCAAAGCGCATCGTTTTAATACGATGCTTTTTAATGGTTTTACCGATTCGAGCTCAAATTGCTTTTGGATATTCTCCAAATCGGTATTTTTGACCGCTATCGATAACGAAGAAGCGGAAAAAATTTCCTTTGGGGTTTGTATAATCTTAGCAAAATAACCATTCTTTTTGATTAAATCAAAAGCTTTGGTCATCTCTGTATAATCCACAAATATCATCAAGGAATTGAGTTCATCCGCAGCTATAAATTTGGTTTGCAATTGAGTAATTGACACCTCCGTTTATTTCAAAAAAGGTAATAGTGGATAATCAATCAAACTAAGAACCTTTCTGCCACTTTTTCCAACAAAATACTTCAAATAATCATCGATAACGATTTTATCGATGATTGATTCTAACATAAAAGTAGAGCTGTTTAATCTTTCCACCAAATCCGGGCAATCTTTGTTTTTGATTTGCTGTTCATTTGTCATTCCTATCTCTTCCAAAACCGATAGGATAAGTTCCCATTTCTTTTCATTCAAAGCAAGCCTTTCAAAACCTTCTTTTTTAAGATGATCCAATAGTTTAAGCCCATTTGAACAGCCCAGTTCGATCAATGATATTATATCATCCTTATCGGGAAGGAAGTCAAACTGGTTTTGGATATGTTCTGTAACATCCGAATTGTTGTACAATAAATGAAAAATAGGTGCTGCTCCTTTTTTTTCAACTGGATTGGATATCGAAAGAATGTCGATGGGGTTAATAGGCGGATCCAACAAACAAATATTTGAATTTTTCGGGAAAGTCATAGTACCGCTGATTTCATAGGTTGTGATAAATAGCTTGACCTTGGAAACTGAGATCAATTCTTCTATCTTAGATCTTTGAAATGATTTTAATGAAGAATTATAAAAAACGACTTCTCCATTATGGAAATTATCCGATAATACTGTTCCCAACAAACGGGTCAAATGGACGGTTTTATCGGCTGAATTAACAAAAACAGCCGTAAAATCACTATTTTGAACCAATTGTTGAATATATTTGATTGGTTCGGGATGATCTCGCCGATCAACCAACCCTTTCTTATGTCTTTTGAGATGTTCAATCAGTATTTTATCAAACTTAAAGAGGTCTTTCATCAATCCTTTTTCACTATCTGAAAGGATACCGGACAAGATCATGACGTTGGAATCCTCCAACGAGGTCATCACGTGACTTAAGTGTTTAAGCAGTTGTCTGGTTTTTATCTCTTCTGGCAGGAGATATTCAAGATCCAAAAAGATAAAATTCTTGATACCGGAGAATCGATCAAAATATTTGAGCAGAAAGGGAACCGTTGTAAAAAGAGTCGTTTCAGTAAAGGGTAGATTGGGATTAACAACAACTTGTGTGGATAAAGCTTCGTACCTTACAATGGTTTTTAAACGAGAAGATAAAAACATATTGGAAGGCAATACAATAACCAGTTTTGTTTTTTCTTCTTCACATTTAGCCATTTTCGAAAAAAGCATGAGTTCCTGTGCTTTCAAAGAAGAAAACAAACCGGTAATCCCTGATCGGTTCTCCAATACCTTTAGAAAAGCCGGATATTTGGTCAAAAGCTTATGATCCAATTCTTTTTTTAATAGGTGAATATCCTGCTCTTTGTGCACGTTATTCTGAGTTTCCCAATTGTTGATCAGATCGAAAACAAAGTTCTTATCCGATTCTTCATTTTTATAGGTGGGATCAATAAAGTAATTGATATCTTTAATGAAGATCTGAATATGTTTTGTCTTATAATGCCAAATAGTTTTGATATTGCCGACCAAATCGCATTTGAGCAAATTGGGGCGAATGTATCGAAATTCGTCAATCTTGGATGCCATGTTGAATCCGATGGCATCAACAAAGTGTTTACCCTGTTTTAAAATCATGCGAATATGTTGATTTCTTGAACCCATCAATTTCAATTTATCCACGGAAAGATTTTTCATATAAAAAACAGGTTCATGGTTGGACTGTCCGTAAGGTCTTAGCCATTCCAGTTTTTCCAATAATTCATCCGTAATTTCACCAATCTCCAATTGGGCATCAATGTAAATCTTTGAGGTAAACGAATCGCTTCCATACAATTTATAAAATTGGAAGGTTAGATCCTCCCGTAATCGCTCGATATTTTCCTTGTTGATGGTGAACCCGGCAGCCATTGGATGACCGCCAAACTCCTCAAAATTAGAAGCAACCGAAGAAAATAATTCCATGATGTTGACCTGATCAATACTCCTTGCCGATCCCCTCCCAACCCCTGCTTCATCAATGGAAATCATGAGTGTGGGTTTGTAGAATTTTGCGGTCAATCTCGATGAAACAATTCCAATTACTCCCGGATGCCAATCCTTTTTTGCCAGGACTAAAACAGGCGCTTCAGCAATAACAGGGTGGTTCTGAATCAGATTGATGGCTTCCGTATAAATCTGGTTTTCAATAAACTGCCTTTTGCTGTTCTGTTCCATTAAAAAATTGGATAAATCCCTGGCTTCGGCTTCATCTTCAGTCAATAAAAGTTTTAGCGCCGTTTCAGCGCTACCTAGCCTGCCAACTGCATTTAATTTGGGGGCAATCTTAAAACCAATATCATGTGTTTGAAGGTGATCGGTATCTATACCGGAAATCTTCATCAGTCTTCTCAAACCAATGTGTTTGGTTTGAGCCAGACTCTTAATCCCTTTTTTAACAATCATTCGGTTCTCACCAATCATAGGGACAATATCCGCTACAGTACCAAGTGAAACCAAATCCAAATATTTTTCAATGTCAATCGGTCGACCCAGCCTTTCAATCAGAGCGTCCATACACTTAAATGCCACTCCCACTCCGGCTAGCCCTTTAAACGGATAGGTATCATCCGTCCGCTTTGGATTGACAACCGCACAGGCTTCGGGTAATTCATCTTGAACTTCATGGTGATCGGTAATGATAATTTTAAATTGAAGAAAATTGGCATACTTGACTTCCTCGATAGAGGTAATGCCGCAATCTACTGTAAGTATGTTTTTGATATTACGGTTGAAGAGTTCCATAATAGCTGTTTTACTTAGACCATAACCTTCTTCGAGACGAGTAGGAATATAGTAAATCACATTCCATCCCAATTCTTTTAAAACCGAATAGACCAAAGCGGTTGATGTGACTCCGTCAACATCGTAATCACCGTAAATGGCTATGGTTTCATTTTTTGCTTTAATCTTCAGCAATGTCTCGACAAAAGCTTCCATGTCCTTCAAAAGGAAGGGATCATGAAACCTCTCGTCTTCCATATGAAGATATTCTGCTATATCCGTTCGCTGCTCCAATTTGTTGTTGACAAATATCGTAGCAAGAAGCTCAGGGATACCATATTTTTGAACCAGCCTTTGAACTTCTTCTTTATCCGGCTCTTGGACAATCCACTCGCACTTCATCCTCCTTAACTCCTTTTTATTTATTTTCAATAATTATACCATAAAGGGAGAAGGTCTTTTCTTTTTTTAACATTATTTTTAATAATAAGCGAAATAATTATTGGTAGTTCACTCATCAACTCAAAAACGGTCTTTTTTTTATAGGCCAGGTATCTGCTATAATACCTATCGACATCGTGAGTATTGGGGGGAAGATTTTTGGAAAAAATAGAGAAGGAGTCTCTCACGGTTGATTCTCAACAGAAAGAAACTGCCTCAGAGAATAATAAATCGGTATCGTATAAATGGTTGATGGTAACTGTTATTCTCGGATTGATCATTGTCATTGGTTTTTTCTTCATAGGCGACTTTAAAGAAAACATCTCCGTCTTTAAAAACATCGATTTATTCTGGTTTTCTCTGAGTGGTTTATGCTTGATCATCTTTTGGCTTTCAGAATCATTAACGATTTATACAACGGCAAAGATATCGGGGGTAAAATTACCATTAAAAAAGGCCATAGAAGCCAATATGGTAGGCCAATTCTATAATTCTGTTACACCCTTTGCCAGCGGTGGACAACCAATGCAAGTAGTTAGGCTGTATCGGTTGGGTATTGATGTTTCAAAAGCAACCGCTATTTTGATGTCAAGATTCCTAATCTACCAAACGTCCATCACCATACTGGGTGTGTTTATTATGTGCACCTTTTTTGATAGAATGAATTCTTTACCCTCTTTTTCAGTATTGGCAATTTTTGGTTTTATCATTAATTCGGCTGTGATCTTTTTCTTGTTTATCTTTTCTTTCAGTCCAGTTCTAACCAGAAAGATTTTCGACTTTATACTTTTTGTTGTTTCCCCTTTCAAGTTTGGAAAAAAGATGAAAAGCTGCGAAGATAAATGGATTGAAAAAATAGGGGAGTTCCATACTGCAATGAAAAACCTTGGTAAATCGCCTTTCAAATTGCTGATTGCGTTTACCTTTACAGCCATTCAAATCTTTTTCTATTTCTCCATTCCGTATTGTATCTACAGAATGTTAGAACCTGCTTTGATCTCTTTTTCTGAAATCTTTTCCTTTCAAGGGATTCTGTTTTTAATCATCTCTTTTATACCCGTACCAGGTGCCGGTGGCGCAGCAGAAGGTGGATTTTATCTTTTCTTTAAGAATTTTTTCTCACCAGCTAATATAGCCGGAGCAGTTATCATCTGGCGGATCATGTCCTATTATATGAATATCTTCATAGGAGCACCTTTTGCATTGAAAATCCCAAAAAAGTCCGATTCATGATATAATGTTATTACTTTAAAAAAGAGGTGATCATAGATGATAATCGATCAAGTGAATGTCTTCACACCCGATATCATCATACCCAACGGCCGAATGATTTACGGGGAAAAGGTTGAAGGGATTCAATCAAATGAACGGTCTTCAAAAGACTGCCATAATTTGGTCCCCGGCTTTGTGGATACGCATAATCACGGTTGCATGGGAGAAGATTTTTCCAATACTGATTTTGATGGATTAAGCAGGATGGAAAAATTCCTCTATTCCAGAGGCGTCACGACGGTTCTGGCAACTACACTTTCTCTGCCGTTTGATGCCATTAGAAAAGTTGTTGCGTTGATTAGAAACTATAGAGAGCATCATCCAAAAACGTCAATCGCAGGCATTCATCTGGAGGGACCGTTTATCAACATCAAAAAGAAAGGGGCTCAAAATCCCGATTATATCAAGTCACCGGATGATCGAGAAATTGATTTTATTCTACAAAATAAAGACTTAATAAAGGTCATCACCTTGGCACCCGAGGTGGTGGGTGATGAAATGATTCAACTTCTTTCCTCAAATGGCATCACAGTCTCAATTGGGCATACCTGTGCGAATTATCATCGATCCCTTGAAGCCATTCAATCAGGGGCAAGCCGTTTCACACACTTGTTCAACGCCATGACTCCCCTACATCACAGGGATTTAGGCACATCCGGAGCTGGTCTTCTTTCTGACGCCTATGTGGAATTAATTTGTGATTTGATTCATTTATCTCCAGAAACAATTCAACTCGTTTTTAAAACAAAAAATCCAGATCGAATCATCTTTATTTCCGATGCGATGGAAGCAACCGGCTTGAAACCGGGTCAATATTCATTGGGCGGCCTTGAAGTCTTTGTTGACGAACATTCAGCCAGGCTTAAAGACGGTACACTTGCCGGTTCTGTCTTAAAATTAAATGATGCCTTGATCAACGCCAAACGAGTTTTATCCCTTCCGCTGGAAGACATTCTGAGATGTCTGACTAAAAATCCTTCAGTTAGTTCAAACCTAAATTCAGGAATCATTGACATCGGGAAACCAGCTGATTTTGTTTTACTGGATCAGGATTTAACGATCATCAAAACCATCAAAAACGGCGAAACAGTTTATGAAAGATAAATTTCCTTTGGCCAGTTAAAACAAATTATTGTAAAAGGGTTTGACGCTCGTGTTTTAGAAGCAAGATAAAAATAATAAACCCGGATAATCCAAAGGCAAAACCAACCCATTGATTGGGGTTCATAACCTCTTTTAAAAACAGCCAGGCCCAAAGAATACTCAAAATAGGTTCGCCCACAATGGCAAATGACACTTCGGGGGCTTTGAAATGTTTCAGCGCAACATTTACCGATAGATAGCCAAGGAATGAACAAGCGCCGCCCAACCAAAAGATTAAGAAAAAATCTTTGCCAGTGCCAATACCAAAGCCTTCGTTTGAAAGGAAAAGCGGAATCAGCAGAACGAACATGGCGATGATATAAAGAAGGATGTTCAAATGGATCGGATTGATTTTCACAAGCAGTCTCTTGACCCCCACAAGGTAAAAACAGATCATCACAATCCCCAATGAAGAGTATAAGTCTCCGATTCCCAAGTGAGCATTGGTTTTAAAATCTCCAATACTCATAAAGATGATCCCAAATGTCGTAATCATCAGGGGAATCAACATTGCTTTTGATAGGGTCTCTTTATAAAAGATAATACTTAGAAAACTTACCAAAACCGGCTGGATTAAAATTGGAATGACTCCCCCTGCAACACTAGTGTACGAAAAGGCCTGAATCCACAACAGAAAATGAAGCCCCAGAGAAACCCCGCTGATGAGTAAAACCAAGATATCCTTTCCATTCATTACCATTTTGTCTTTTCTTTTGCTTCTCTTTCCAAAACTAAAAAGCAGAAAAAACAAAAACCCAAAAAAGAGCCTGTAAAATGCAACCTTTATGGGAGATTCATCACAAAGCTTAATGACAGGTCCTGCAGTTGATAGTATGATAATCCCAAAAATCAGGATAAACAGATCATTGATGTTTTTTGTCATAAATTTTTGTTAAACAACTTAATGATCTCAAATATCCACAAAATAGCACTGGCGAAAATAACGGAAATCAGCAGTTCAATAAAACTCAAGGCTGTTGTTCCGAATATTTCTTGGAAAAACGGGACATATATGACCATGAGCTGCAGCAAAAAGCTAATGCCTACCGCAGCATATAAATATGGATTATTTCCCGAACCGTGTTTAAAAACGGATTTTTGACTTCTGATGCAAAAGGTGAAAAACAGCTGAGAAAAAACCAGCGTACTGAATAAAATAGTTCTCCAGGTACCCTCTTGAACACCGGATTGTTTAAGGGCTAAGCTGGGAATCATGGCAAATAGTCCAATGATCAGCCCGGTCAGGATTAGATAAATCCATTTCGTTCCGATGATGTTGCCATTGATGGGATTTGGCTTTCTTTTCATAATGTTTTTCTCTGCTGGTTCTACTGATAAAGAAAGTGCAGGAAGGCCATCACTGATTAAATTGACCCAGAGTATTTGAAGGGGAAGTAAGGGTAAAGGCACCCCTAAAAACGGCCCCAAAAGCATGATCCATATTTCAGCCATATTAGAGGCCAAAATATATTTAATAAATTTCTGTACATTGTCGTAAATGGTTCGCCCTTCTTTAACTGCGGCTACGATAGTTGAAAAATTATCATCTAACAAAACCATATCTGAAACTTCCTTCGAAACATCCGTTCCGGTTATCCCCATCGCTAAACCAATGTCTGCACGTTTTAAAGCAGGCGCATCATTCACCCCATCCCCGGTCATGGATACAATGTTGCCTTGTTTCTGTAGACTTTTGACAATCGTTAATTTATTCTCCGGTGTAACTCTTGCGAAGACCGATTTTGTTTGAACGATTTGATCGATTTCTATTTCACTTTTCCCTTCCAATTCACGTCCCAGGATGACTTCTTCTCTATTCTCTATCATCCTTAATTTTTGAGCGATGTAACCGGCGGTTAACGGATGATCTCCGGTAATCATAATCGGTCTGATTCCGGCTTCTTTTGCTGTTGCAATGGATTCTTTTACCCCTTCCCTTTCCGGATCCATCATGCCAAACATCCCGATAAATGTCATCTCATTCTCTTGATAATGATAGTCTTCACTAATTTCATCATCTACATTTTTATAAGCAATACCCAAAACACGCATACCGTTTTTCGCCAACTGATCGTGTTCCTTCATGATCTTTTGTTTCCAATCCTCATTCATATCCAACAGTTCGTCCCCGTCAAGCACCTGGTTACATCGCTTGACCAACTGATCAACAGCTCCTTTGGTGAAGGCTACATTATGATCAATTTCCAACACCTTCAATAACTTGTTGACACGAGGATTTTTTTTGTTGAGCTCAATGAATTGGATATCATGGACCGTTGACATCATTTTTCGTTCAGAATCAAAAGGGATTTCGGTTATTCGCTCAAATGTTGTTGTATAATTTTCCTTTTCAATCCCTACCTTCATCGCCGCATAAACCAAAGCCCCTTCAGTGGGATCACCAATCACTTCATAATCACCTTTTTTTGTTCGCTCCAATTTGGCATCATTACACATCATGCCACCTAAAAGCATCAAGCTCAAGGCACTCTGATCGTCCTCGGGAAGTGAATCCGGATCATCTGCTTCATCTTTTCCGAAATCCAAGCGGTTTCCCGCCAATTCCAACACTGTCACTCGCATTTTATTTTCGGTGATTGTTCCCGTTTTATCCGAACAAATGACGTTGACAGACCCTAAGGTTTCAACGGCCATCAATCGCCTGACTAATGCGTTTCTATTAAGCATGCGCCTTGCACCTAATGCCAAGGCAATGGTTACAACAGTGGGTAACCCTTCCGGAACAGCGGCTACTGCAAAAGAAACGGCTGTCATGAACATGACTTTTAAATCTTCTCCACGCATGATGCCCATCAAAAAGATGATCAACACAATTCCCAGCGAAGCATAAGCCAGTATTTTACCCAATTTTTCAAGTCGTTTTTGCATAGGGGTCTGGCCCTCTGAGTCCTCCTGAAGCATGGTGGCGATTTTCCCGATCTCCGTATTCATTCCCGTTTTTACAACGATGCCTGTCGCCCTTCCATAGCTGACAACCGTTCCAGAATAGGCCATGTTTATTCGGCCGGCTAACTCGGTATCCTGATCCAAAACTTCTTCATATGATTTTTCAACCGGCTGGGATTCACCGGTGAGCGCAGATTCCTGAATTTTCAAATTGTGGGAATCAACGATTCTTAAATCAGCCGGGACATAATTACCCGTTTCCAGATATACGATATCGCCGGGTACGATTTCCGTTGACGAAACGACTTTTTCAGAACCGGAGCGCTTAACACGCACTTTGGGGACAGAGAGTTTCTTAAGCGTGCTCATCGCTTTCTCCGCACGATATTCCTGTGAAAAACCTATCAAAGCATTGATTAAAAGAATCACTGAAATAACGATGGTATCCCTAATTTCTCCAATCATTCCAGTTATCACGGCGGCAATCAACAAAACGATGATGATGGTTGATGTAAACTGCATCAAAAAAATCTTAAGTGGATTTCTTCCCTTTTTTTCCGCCAACTCATTTTTACCAAATTGCTCAAGTCTTTGTTTAATACCTGACTCATCCAGACCTTTTGTCAAATCACTGTCAAACTGTTTGACCGTTTCTTCAACCGATTTTGAATGCCAATTGTTTTCTTCCATCTCATCACCTTCAACGTTTATAGTTTTTATTTGATTGTTCTTTTTTTAAAAACCTGCATAGCGATTATTTTTTCAGACAAGATTGTGCAAACTTGAAAAAATCCTGAAAAGTGTAAAAATTGCCATGCGTTACGAGTATTTTTTTAGGCTCAAAATCAAGCAATCTTTTCAGGCTATCCTTCCACTCCTCGACGTTTGACACAAACAACGGTCTTTCAGGCTTTTCCGGTATGTAAAGGCTCATCATTAAATCACCGACAATTGCCGTTTTATCTTCTAAAAACAGAGAAATTGAACCGGGCGTATGACCAGGCGTATGGACGATTTTTCCGGCGATACCAAATTCCGCTAAGTTCGTCACTTGTGAATTGATTACCCTGTCTGCCTCCAAACCCTTAGCCACTATTCTTCTTCTGCCCTTTTTTACGAAAGGCCAAATTAGTTTACCGGTGATACTGAAAGGTATTATTTCTGAATTATACCCATTTTTCATACATTCATAGTCTCCCTGATGAATGACAATCTCAGCCCCGGTTTTTTCCTTAAGAGATGCTGCACTCCCGTAATGATCCGAATGGGCGTGAGTAATGATAATCGTGTCAATTCGCTCGTCTTTCTCAAGCGCAATATCCAATTGATAAGACAAAGAATGAAAATCAGAGGGACTTCCGGTATCCACCAGGATGTTTTTTTTGTCCTTTATCAGAAAGGCTTTTGTTTTATTGAGTTTGATGGGAATGATCATCATCAGTATCAACGCTCCGTTTTTTTGTGTCTATATTATACCTCATGAGAAACAACTGCTTTCTCCATTTCAATCCATTTTCTTTTCAAATCCACACCTGCTGAAAACCCCCCCAGCCGACCATTTTTCCGAATCACACGATGACAAGGAACAACTATTAACAAAGGATTAGCTGCAATGGCATTTGCGACCGCTCGAATAGCCTTTGGTTTTGCAATCATTCCAGCAACATCAGAATAAGAAATAACAGTTCCGTAAGGAATGGTTATCAAGGCACGCCAAACTTTTTTTTGAAATGGAGTCCCGTAAGTATCATTCGTTTCATGAGCCAATTCACCCATCAACCAGTTTAAATGGCGGTTTAAACCAAATTGTTTTCTTTCGCCATTGAGATATTGTCGGATCTGGTTCTCGATCTGTGACAGGTGATTAAAAACATGCGATCCGGTAGTTGCCTGTTCCGATTCGATAAAAGGTTTCTCTGTTGAAAAAGTGATGCCATACAGGTCATTATTTTGATAATTCAACGTAAAAAAACCTAAAGAGGTTTTAAATGAGTATAGAATTGTCATCACCATCCATAAGATTGATGTTTTTGATTTTCCTTTTTTTAGCAGACTTCAGAATATCATTCACACGGCTGATTTGATCAGAGTTTTCTCCTTCTAAAACTTCACCATTCTCCATTTTTCGAAGAATTCTATCCAGATCGATGTAAGAGATTTTTAACGCAAACTCATCGGTGATGCCAGGGATCAAATCAGGGGACGGCGCTTTATTAATGATGATGTTCGGCAGCTTCAAGGTATGCGCCAATTCATAAACCTGAGTTTTATATAAATGCATGATGGGTTCAATGTCTGTGGAATCATCACCCCATTTCACATAGAAACCCGTTAATAATTCCGTCTTATTTGTTGTTCCCATCACAGCGAAGTTTTTCCTTTCTGCTTCCATATAAAATAAGCACATGCGTATTCTATGCTTGATCCGATAAAAAGCCAAGCCATCTAAAAATTCCTGATTCCCTATTCCCTCAAGATCTTCGATAAATGTGTCTTGATGTGCCAATTCCTGCCACTTAGATTTGACGTATTTTTCCTGAATTGTTCTTGGGATAAATCGTGTCGGAGGCTTCAATGAGTAGACGCCGGTTTTTCTGATGATGTTACTGATATTTCTAATTTTATAGGAAATTCCCAAATGCTCACACACCAATTTGGACTCTTTGAGTGTTCTTTTGGATGAATCTCTTTCGGGTAACAGCAATCCCAAAACATTTTCTTTTCCTACGGCTTCACAGCAAAGTGATCCCACAACAGCCGAATCGATGCCGCCACTGATACCTATGAGACACCCATTAAAATGAAACTGATTCACAGTTTGCCTAATAAAATCGACACACCTGTCTCTAATCGCCATCTTTTTCACCCGCTTTTTTTAAAAACTTACCATTAAATCTTGCTTTATCACTTCATTTTTAACAAAAAAACCGATGATATTATAGCATTCTTATTCGTAATTAAATTTATTTAACATACGTCTATAAAGTATGTTTTATTTGACCGCTTTTACAAAGTGAAACTTTATCATAAACAAATAGAAAGGGGGAAATAATGTGATAAGCCATGAGCAATTTGTTGATTTGATTACCAAAGATGAAAAAGATACACTCATTAACCTTCTAATTGAATCCCTGAACAAAAAAGAAACGACCGTGAGACAACTGTACCGAGAAAGAATACTCCCTTCCATTGAGGATTTTGAATGTCCCTTTCAAGAAGATCCGCTTTGTATCTGGAAAGAGCATGTAAGAACCTCCATGACCCGAACGGTCATTGAAGTCATCTACCCCTATTTGCTAAAAGAAAAAAAGCCGTATAATTCTAAAAAGATTATTTTGACCTGCCCCTCAGAGGAGTATCATGATTTACCTTTGCGGGTCGTTTCTGACTGGTTTGAACTCAATGGCTTCAAATCGGTATTTGCCGGTGGAAATACTCCACTAACAACATTGATCGCAGCTATAGACTATGAGAAACCTGATTACGTTGGACTTAGCGTTTCCAACCCCTATAATTTATATCGAGCTCAAAATATCATAGAAGCCATCAGAAAAAAGGACCGTTCTATCGGAATTGTTGTTGGCGGAAGGGCATTCAACAAAAACAACGCATTTGTTAAAACACTTGATTATGATGTTTACTTAAAAAACATCTATGATATCGATTCTTTTTCTGAAAAAATGAGCGTACGGAATGACACTACTGAGGGCGGTGAATGATATGCGGTTGGCGTTAAAAATTGCATGGCGATTTCTTAGAGAATCCAGGGGGCAATCCCTGCTCATTATTTCTGCCATCACGATAGGCGTTTCCGTACAAATCTTTATCGGATTGTTGATTCAAGGGCTTCAACTAAACCTTGTGGATCAAACGATCGGGAATGCTTCACAAATTACCATCCGATCGACTCGGGAAGACAATGTCATTATCAGTCCGCAGAATATGGTTGAAAAAATCAAAAATTCAGAATATGCCGATCAAATCACCAGTATATTTCCCGTTTCGGAAACAGCAGGGATAGTCCGACTTGAAAAAAGAGATTATTCCACTTTTATTAGAGGATTTGATTTTTCTGAGGCTAATAAGATCTATCAATTCGACGAAAGTCTCGTAGAAGGTACTCTGCCGAACAAAGAAAATGAGGTCATCATAGGCAACGAAATGGCTCAGGAGCTGTCCTTGAAGATCGGCGACACTATCAGCGTAGTAATCCCACCTGTGGTGATCTTCCCAAAAACGGTTCAAATATCCGGAATCTTCAAATTAGGCCTTGGAACAGCCAACCGTTCATGGATTATCTCTGACATCAAAACCGTCCAAAACCTAACCAGTAAACCTAATACAGCATCCTCTATAGAAATGCAGATAAAAGAACCCTTTGAGGCCGACACCATTGCAGCCGGCATGGCAAGTAATCTGGCAGGCGAGTCGATTAAGATACTCAACTGGAAAGTTGAGAATGAAGATCTTTTAAGTGCTTTAGGCGGACAGAGTATTTCCAGCATTATGATCCAGGTATTTGTTATCATTTCGGTGGCATTGGCTATCGCCAGTGTGTTGGCCATCAGTGTGGTTCAAAAATCAAGACAGTTGGGAATTTTGAAAGCCATGGGTATCAAAAATTCAATGGCAGGGCAGATATTTATTTTCGAAGGCCTGATTTTAGGCGTATTTGGTGCCATTCTCGGTACTCTCTTGGGAATTGGACTCATTTGGATGTTTACAACATTCGCAGTCAATCCGGATGGAACCGCCGTTGTACCCGTGTATGTGAATTACGGATTTATCATATTATCAATGGCCATCGCCGTGGCTTCAGCGGTTATTTCAGCAACCATACCTGGACGAAGATCTGCCAAACTCAGTCCAATTGAGGTGATTAGAAATGGATAATGCCGTATTGAAATTAGAGAAAGTAAACAAAATATATGGAACGGTTGTGAAAACACAAGCGCTGTTTGATCTAGACCTGGAATTTGAACGAGGCTCATTCAATGCCATTATCGGCCAATCAGGAAGTGGCAAAAGCACTTTGCTAAACATCATCGGAGCACTTGACAACCCCACTTCGGGCACAGTGATAATCAATGGGCTGGATATCACAAAAAAGACTCAGAAGGAACTGTCCACCATTCGTAATCAAACCATTGGTTTTATTTTCCAGTTTCATTATTTATTGCCTGAATTTACCGCCTATGAAAATGTTCTTATGCCATACTGGATGAACAACATGAATCCACCTAAGGAGATCATCGAAAGGGCAAATTATTTGATGGAAAAAATGGGGTTAAAAGAGGTCAAAGACAAGCCATCCACCAACATCTCAGGAGGACAGCAGCAAAGAACAGCCATTGCACGTTCCTTGATTAACAATCCGCCTATTATTTTAGCGGATGAACCCACAGGGAACTTAGATTCAGAAAATACGCAAACGGTGTACGATCTTTTGAGACAAATCAATAAAGAATTCAAGACTACCTTTATTTTGGTCACTCATGATCAGAGAGTTGCCCAGATGGCAGACAGGATCATCGAGCTAAAAGACGGAAAGATAAAAATGGATGTTGACAATAACATAGAGGATTGAATATGAAAGACAAATTACGCATAGAAACCCTACCAATCGAACAAATTGATTTAATAAAGCCCCTTTGGGAGAACCTGAGAAACTATCTTCAAGAAAGGTCTACCCATTTTACCAACCATATGAAACGTTTATCCTTTGAAAAACGGAAAGCGGGTCTTTTGCAAAAGGATGCTTTGCATTTGTTATTGGCAAAAAACGATTCGACCCCAGTGGGATATTGTATTTCAGCCATTGAAGATTCTGAAGGAATGATTGAATCGCTTTTCGTCAGCTCGGATTTCAGAAAATGTCGTATCGGAGAAATGCTGATTGGTGATTCCTTGAAATGGCTGGAGGGTCATGGTGTGCAGTCTGTTTCTTTGAACGTTTCCGAAGGAAACGAACAAGTGATGGATTTTTACAGAAAATGGGGATTTGAAGTAAAAATCTACAAATTAACAAAGGTAAATCCTCAATAAGGAGTTTAAGATGACTCAATTTGCAAAAATTAGTTTATTTATCGCTGTAATTATGATTTTTATCACATCCTATGGATTTTCAACTGATGCCTATATTATTGACAACAAACTTAATGCAGCCTACACGGTTTCACAGCTAACGGGAAAACCGCTATTCATTTTATTTAGCATAAATGGCTGCCAGGATTGTATCTTGCTGAAGGAGCAGACCCTTTCAGACCCGCAAGTCGCCGATTTTCTCAAACAACGATTTATCATCGTGGACATCAATCCCATTCCATTTTATTATGGACAGTATCCAATCAACGTTGAGGGTGCTGAAAAGTATTCTTATGATACGCTTTACAGAAAATTTTCTGTTTCCAGAACTCCCACGATGTTGTTTTTTGACCTGGAAGGAAATGTTGTCAATCGGCTTCAAGGATTTTACGAAGGAGCATTTTTGCTTGAGATGATCCGATCATTCAGTCCTTTGTTTCAAAACGAAAAAGAACCCCTGCTGAAACTCATATCCGATGGAGAAATGGCCAAATTGTTGCTGGAAACACTCGGTAACGTTGAATTGTACACATATGAAGAATTCAAAGCCACACATGACAATCTGAATTCCCTTGACTATTATATGGTTCAAGGGGAAGCGTTTGAAACGGTTCAATCCTTTTTGGAAGACCGTCATTCTCCTTTAAAAAATGTTTTTGTCTATGAAGGAGAATTAGGAGAATACCAAACAGAAACTAAAGACGATGAGCAGGAAGACTCCACACAAACAGGTTATTGGACTGACGTCAATAAGACTCAAGTTGTAGAACTTTTGGCAGAAAATTCGCCACTCGCCATACTGGATGTAAGAACAGCTCAAGAGTATGAAGCAGGTCATATTGACGGTGCCATCAACCTCAACTTTCTTTCCGATGAATTTGATCATCTGTTGAACGAGCTTGAGAAGGATGCTATTTATCTGGTCTATTGTCAAAGTGGTGGAAGAAGTATATCTGCTGTACAAAGGATGAATGAACTGGGATTTGAGTATATCTATCATTACCCTGGAGGCTATTCAGACTTTATTAAATAAAACCTTCTAAAAAAAGAAGGAAAAATGAACAAAAATAAACGTTTTGACCAAAAAAAAGCCCGCATCAGCGGGCTTAATGTTTGGCTGGTTATTTGTATATTGAAAGGAAGCCTTTTACCGCCGTAATAAAAGCCATTTGTTTTTCTAAAAAAGCCGCATGCCCTGCATTGGGAATCTGAAGATAGACTGAATTTTTGATCTTTGAAGCCATTTTATTCATTTGTTCGGCTGGTGTCAAGATATCTTTTTCAGCACTCAAGACCAGAGTGGGAACCTTGATCTTCTCGATGAGATCGGAGCAATCAAAGTTTTTTGCACTTCTTGAAAGTCTTGTGAATCCTTCAAACCATTCTTTTGTGAGAAGCTTCTCAAAGATCTCCTGCCTTTTTTGCAGCCATTCATACTGTTCATCATAAAACACATCTGAGTAAATGGGTGGAATGGAAATAGTAAAAAAATCAGCTCCGCTGTTGAGTTTAGCTGCTAATTCCCAGGAATCACTAATAGCTTGAAGATATTTGGTCACTTTATCAATCACATTGACCAACATCAGTGATGCAAGCCGATCCTGATGTTCTCTGGTGAATTCAAGTGCTACCTGTCCACCGTAAGAAACCCCCAACAAATGAATCTTGTCGATTTTGAGAGAATCCAATACCTCTAAAAGATCATTCACATGGATCTTCCATGTATAAGGTACATCTGATAATTGGCTTGATTGTCCCTGATCACGAAAATCCATCAGCAATAGGCGATAATCGGATGCAATATACTCCTTTAGTCCGGCCCAGCTGGCTGTGCTCATCATGATTCCGTTTAGAAAACCAACCCATGGCCCTTTTTGCCCATAGGTTTCATAATAAATCTCTCCGCCTTGCGCAAGGGTTAGCATCATATCGCTTTCCCCTTGAGAAAATCAGTTAAAATGGTCACAAATCGATCAGGTTTCTGTACGTTTACAGCGTGCCCTGTATCCTTTAAAACTTCTATTCTGGCTTTTTTCATCCGTTGTGCAGTCGGTTTTAGCAAAGCCTCAGTGATCAAAGCATCCTTGTCGCCAACCAGGAATAAGACTTCAAAATTAATTTTAAACAATTCATCAAGATAATTGTATCTTTCAAGTGCCCTGGCATTTTCGGTAAAGGCCCTTTGATCCATGAGCAATGCATCGTCTGTCAGTTTATCCAATAAGTGTTCGGGATCATCAGAGGCTATCATTCCTGAAAGTGCCATTTTTAACAACCCTCTATTATTCTGATAAGATTTCAGAACCGGATAATATTCCTCCGGAGTCACCAGCCCGTCAGCGGGTGCTGGGTCAATTAACAGTAATTTGTTTATCTTATCCGTATTGTTTAAAGCATACCGAAGACAAACCGCTCCACCAAGTGAGTGACCCACCAAATTGATCTTTTTGAGATTGAATGTGTTGATAAATCCTTCCAATTCTTTAGCGTAATTTTCGATGCTAATGTCCCTATCAGGATGGCTTGAATCACCAAATCCCGGTAAATCAAGAGCAATTCCTCGATAATCAGTTTGATTCAATCGCTTTAAAACAGGATCGTACCATCTCCACGATGCAAAATTTCCATGAACCATGAAAACAGGTTCTCCTTTCGGATTGCCACCCGTTTCATAATGGATTTTACTATCCCCAAGTTTGACAAACATTGATTTTTCCTCCTTAAACTGCATCTTTCTCAATTTTTTTCGTATCCACACATATGGCCTCCAAAGGTATTTCCATTGGAAGATGTATAATGCGTAGCTTAAACCCCTTGGGAAGAATAGTACAACCACGATTAACATCACCCCGAATATGATGGACATGGGCAAATTGATTCGGCTGAAAAGGAAAGGAATCGCTACCATTAGAATCGTGCCGATAACGTTTCCCGAAAGGGAAGCCAAACCACCCACAACAATCATAGCCAACAAGTTGATCGACAACCCCAATGCAAAATCTGTCGGGGCAATATAATTAATGGTATGAGCATAAAGCGCACCGGCAATACCGCCGTAAACGGCACTGATAATAAAGGCAATTAATTTGTATTTCGAGATATTTATTCCCGAAGACCTGGCTGCAAACTCGCTCTCCCTAATCGCTTTAAAAGCCCTGCCGGTTCTTGATTGTAATAGATTATGGGCAAACAGAAATAGAATAACCGTAATCACACAAATCAAGTAATACTTTCCCAAATCGCTGCTAACATTGAATCCAAAAAGATCGGGATTTGGAACTCCTGTCATACCCGTATGTCCGCCTAAATAATCACTGGCGCCGATTATTTTTTCAACTGCTACTCCAAACGCCATGGTGGCGATGGCTAAATAGAAACCGGTTAATCTTAATGCGGGGAACCCTAAAATTAAACCAAACAAGCCTGAAAATCCCCCTGCCAAAAAGATCGTGATGAGAAACGGAAAGTTATAATTCTTTGTTAATACTGCGGAAAGATAGGCACCTAATGCCATAAATGCCGCATGACCGATGGAGATTTGGCCTGCATAGCCGATGAGTATATTCAATCCCAAAGCGGCAATGGAGAAAATCAAAACCTGGGAAAAAATACTGATCAAAAAGGTTTGATTCAGAAAGAGAAGGGGTAAAATAGCCAGTGCCACAGCAAACAGTATCATGTTTTTGTATTTTTTCATCATTAGACCCTCCTCTTTGAAGATTTGCCTAAAATACCAGATGGTTTAATCAACAACAGAATAATAATGATAATCAAAGCCACCGCTAATTTCAAATCCGCCGATATCCATTCACCAACATATTGTTCAATCACTCCCAACAAAAGGCCACCTACAATTGCGCCCGGTAAACTGTCAAATCCACCTAAGACAGCCGCAGTCAATCCCTGTATTTGCAGATTTAACATCATATTCGGATGCACATATGTTTTGGGAGCGGCTAATATGGCAGCTAAAGCACTGAGAGCGGTGCCAAACCCCCATGCAAAACCGTACACTCCACCAACGGGTATACCCATTAGTTTTGCCGCCTCTTCATGCTGAGAGGATGCCCTCACAGCCAGTCCCACCTTGGTGTATTTGAGATAGAAAAAGGTACCGAAGACAATCACAGCTGTTAGAATAAAAATCAGTAAATCCTGCCGGGTTATCACCAGAAATATTTCACCAATATTAATCAATAAAGGTTTTCCGCTTATGAGGTTTGGCAACTGTCTGGTATCCTGTTTCCAAATCCAAAGAGCAGTTCCTTCAAGCGTCATCAGCATGCCCAATGTGATGATCAACATAGCCGAATGCGAAAGATTTCTAATTGGTCTTAACAGAAATTTTTCAGTCAGCATACCCAAAACAACGGCAAACAACAAACCCATCAGAATCGCTAAAAGAAGCGGAAAACCAAAAAAGGCATAACAGGAAAAGGTTATATACGCCGCAAACATTCCCATATGACCATAAGCGAAATTTAAAACACCGGTAGTACGATGGATGATAACCAATCCCAACGCAACCAGGGCAAACAAGCTTCCATCTCTTAATCCAAGTATTAATTGCTGCATGATATCACCTAACCCCCCAGATATTTCTGTTTAACTTTGTCATTTTTCAACAGCTCGGAAGCTGGTCCTTCCAGAGGTATCTTGCCCACTTCAATGATATAGGCATAATCCGAAATATGTAATGCGGCATTGGCGTTTTGTTCGACAAGGAAAATGGTCGTTCCGGATTTTTTTAATTCGATGAGCGTATCAAATATTTGTTCAAAAATAATCGGAGCCAATCCTAATGACGGCTCATCCAGCATCAAAAGTTTTGGATCTGCCATCAGAGACCTTCCAACGGCCAGCATTTGCTGTTCTCCTCCTGAAAGGGTTCCTGCCATTTGTTTTCGTCTGTCACTTAAAATGGGGAATAATTCGTAAACCCGCTGTATGTTTTCTTTCACCCTTTCTTTATCCTGAATCACGTAGGCTCCCGCCAACAGATTTTCATACACTGAAAGATCGGGAAAAAGTTTTCTACCCTCAGGACAGTGAATAATGCCTTGTTTGACTATGTAATCCGTTGATCGATTGTGAATCGCCTCACCCATAAACGAAATTTCACCGTCATAAATATGATTCAATCCCGAAACTGCTCTCAAAGTTGTAGATTTTCCTGCTCCGTTAGCACCAAGCAATGAAGTAATCGTTCCTTCTTTTATTTCAAGGGTAATTCCTTTCAACGCTTCAACATATCCGTATTTTAATTTGACATCCGTTAATTTAAGCATATTTACTCTCCCCTAAATAAGCCTTGATGACTTCGGGATCGCTTTTAATTTCTTTTGGTATTCCTTGGGCAATCTTTTTCCCAAAATTCATGACCGTTATATAATCTGAAATATCCATGACTAAAGACATATCATGTTCAACAAGGAGGATGGTAATTCCTTGAGCTTTGATTTCTCTAATGACCTCTTTTAAAAAATCTGTTTCTGAAGGGTTTAAACCCGCTGCGGGCTCATCTAAAAGTAACAGTCTGGGAGATGAAATCAACGCCCTGCCAATCTCCACCATTTTCTGCAATCCGTATGGAAGCATTCCGGTTAAACTGTTTAGTCTGTTTTTTAAACCAAGAAATTCAGCAATTTGAGAGGCTTTGTCGTTTGATTTTGATTCTTCTGAAAGTGCCCTTTTCGTCTGAAAGATTTCATTGGTTAATCGGGTGTTGATATTCACATGTTCGCCTACCAGAAAATTGTCCCTGACCGTCATCATTTTAAAGATTTCCAGGTTTTGAAAGGTTCTTGCAATTCCCGATTGAATGATCTCATGAGGTTTCAATTTTAACAAACTCTCACCATCAAAAAGAATATCCCCTTCATTGGGTTTAATCACACGGGTAATCACGTTGAACATTGTCGTTTTGCCGGCACCGTTTGGACCTATTAACGAATGGATCTGTCCCTGTTCGATATCCATCGTAATCTGAGAGGTTGCCATTAACCCTCCAAATTTAACCGTAATATCCTTGACTTCCATTAAACTCATACTTCATCACCTGCCAAAACATAATGATAAAAAAACAGGGGATTCGGTTTTTTAAACCGAATCCCAATGAAATGATTTGAAACTATTCTCCCATTTTTACCCAGTCAATGGCTTTGATCATCTGATCGCCTTCAACTCTGAGGATGTACATGGCATTCAAACCCAACCGGGCCTTTTCATTGTCCGGATCGTATTTGTAATAAGTGATAATCGGAGAAATAATTCCTTGCCATCCCTTTAAACTTTCAAGGCCTTTAACCAAAGATTCCCTGGTTAAATTTTCTCCCGCACCGGCTCTCCATAAACCTTGTGTAAAGAGTTCTGCAGCTATAAATCCGGCTGCTGCGTATGCATCCGGAATCTCATCCGGATAACTGGCCTGGAATATTTCTAAATATTGGATAAATTTCTCTGATTCAGGATCTCCGAGATCGACCCATGCCATAACTTCCAGTCCTTCAGCTGCACCTTCTGCCAACTGAATCAACTTGGGTTCTGCATTGGGATAACAGGTGACAAACAACGGTTCAAAACCGTAATCTCTTGACTGTTTTAAGATATTGGGTGTCTGGTCTGTAAAAGTAAGCAAATAGACTGCATCCACTCCCGATTGCATCATTTTGATGATTTCATTGTCAAAGGATGTCTGAGCCGGATCAACCGCTATGGCCTGTACCAGCAACTTTTCCTTCCCATTCTCTTTCAGATATGCCGACAAAGCACTGTAAGCTTCTTTTCCGTCTTCAGCAGCTCTGTAAATCATACCGATTTTCTTTTTGTTTGCTACTTCAGTTAAATATTTTCCAACGATTGGTGCCTCAATGGAATAATTTGGCTGTACTGAGAAGATATATTCTTTCGGAGGAATGGCCAATAAACTGGAACCGCTTCCCTGATAAACGAAAGGCACACCACCATCATTTAAGTAATCCATAACAGCCAAACAACCGGGTGTTCCAAGGCCGCCGACAATGGCGAATACTTTATCTTGCTCTACCAGTCTTTTTACCTCAATAACTGTTTTTGAAGGAACGAATTGGTCATCGACAGTAATCAAATTGACCTTTCTTCCCCAAACACCTCCGTTTTCGTTAACCCAATTAAAATAAGCCTGC
>CAYYNI010000008.1:0-22893 GCA_964472765.1 uncultured Thermotogaceae bacterium
GATTGTAATAGAGGGTTCAGGGATCCATCCCTCTTCGTGGTCTGGAAGTGGTGTTCATTGTAGGATCTGTTCCGCCTGCAATGCCGGAAAGCTCTTTTTCGCTAAGTTCTTTGTCGGTGGTTTTCATGAAGTTAAGGACTTCTTGTGCCTGGGCTTCTGAAAGTGTGATGCCGTATGCTGCAACTTCTTTTATCAGCTGCTGAGTGGTTGTGATATCCCCTAGCGTGCTTACCCAATCAGTACCAACTTTTTCTTCGAACCGTTTAAACATTGCTTGCAGTTCATTTGTCACGTTTCCTCCTTTTTTGGCAGCGATTTGCCCGTTCTGTATGGTATTGATTAGAAAGCAAACTTCCCCTCCGCAAAGGCGGAAAGTTTTTTCTCATTGCGTTTTTTTGTCAGGTTCATTCTAATCTTTTATATGATCTGTCTTTTGACTAAGTTATAAAAAGCGCCTTGGCGTTCCATCAGTATATCATAAGAACCGCTTTCCACAACCGCTCCTTTGTCTATGACAAAGATTTGATCGCACTCTCTTACGGTGCTTAAGCGGTGGGCAATGATCAGGCGGGTTGATTTGAGCTGTTTCAAGGTTTGGGTGACGATGTTTTGGGTGTAATTGTCCAGGGCGCTGGTGGCTTCGTCAAAGAGGATGATTTTCGGGTTTTTCAACAGGGCTCTGGCGATGAGGATACGTTGTTTCTGTCCCCCCGAAAAGGTGGAGCTGCTATCATTGATAAAGGTGTTCAGTCCCATGGGAAGGGCTTGGATGTCTTCTTTGATGCCGGCTTTTTCGCAGACGTCCCAGACTTGTTCTTCTGTGACATCATAGGCGTTGCCGGCGATGTTCATGAAGATGTCTCCGGACAGGAGTTTGCTGTTTTGAAGCACCACACCCATTTGCTGGCGAATCTCGCTGAGCTCGTATTGTTCCAGGTCTTTGCCCCCCACATAAATCTTGCCGGCGTTGGGTTTTTCAAAGCCCAGGATGAGGCGCATCAAAGTGGATTTACCGCTTCCAGAAGCACCGACGATGGCCGCATACTGGCCGTCTTCGATTCTCAGATTCAGGTCTTTGATCACCATTTTGGCGGAATTTTCATAGCTGAAAGAGCAGTTGTTGAATTCGATGTCTCCTTTTAACGCACCAGGGTGCATTTTTTCTTTGGTAATCTCCGGAACTTCTTCCAACACCGGCCGGATGTTTTTCAAAAGGGAATAGGCGATGCTCAAGGAAAGTGTTGTACCGGATAGTGCCGCCAGCATCATCTGAAAGGACATGAAGGCACTATTGAAAGCCACAAAACCGCCTGTGGTAAGGTTTCTGGCGGTGTAGGCCAACAAGAAGACAATAACGGAACTGATGATGGCCATGGTTTGGATGTAAATATTGGAAAAGATCTGAAGTTTTTTTTCTCTGGTTTCCATTCTTTTGCCCTTGGAATAGGCCTGAGTCCAGTTGTGAAAGATCCGGTCGTGGGCAGATGAAAGTCTGATTTTTGTGATGGAAAGCAGCATTTCCAGCATGATGCCCGAGAGTTTATCCGTCAATACGAGTTTGTCATAACCCGTTTTGATCTGGAAATATCCCACAGTGAGGGTGACGGCGAGATTTAATATTGAAATGCCAAGCGCCACAAGCGCCAAAGTGGGGCTGTATAAAAACAGGACAACAATGTAAAAGATTGAAAAAACAGCCGATAGCAGTGAATCAGAGATGACGTTGGCCAGGATCATTCGGATTTGGTAGAAGCTGAGCATTTTTTTGCCGATTTCACCTGAGGGATAACGCCTGAAGAAAGAAGGGGGCAAGTCGATGAGGCGATTCCACAGGGCGATTTGGGTCTGCATGTCGGATTTGAATTCGATTTTGGTGGTTAGCAGGGATTTACTCAAGTTGAAGATCACGGCAGTCACCACAACGGCTGCCAAGGCGCCGATAATCTGATACAATCCCTGCGGCTGCCTGGCGGGGATTTGGTTTTCCAGTAAATACCCCGTGATCACGGGAACTAAGGCACTTAAAATGCCGGAAACCGAGCCGATGATGAAGATGCTGATCAGGCTGATCGGCTTCAATGATTTTGCAATAAAGGCGATCAGCTCTTTCATGCCGATGGGTCTGTTTGGAAAGGGTCTGTATAAATAATAGCCATAAGGCTGATAGTCTTGAGCGGCCTTTTCCCCTGAGGGGACGTTGAGGGTTTGTTCACTTGCAGGAATATAAGCCTGGTAGCGGCTTGGTTTACGGATCATTGCCACGGGCTCGCCGGTTGTTGTCATGGTGAGGAAATGTCCAAGATCTTTGGAAGACCAATTTTTATCCAGGTCAAATCGTCGGTATCTGAACCCGCTGTTTTTGGCGATGGTGGCCAATGGTTCGGCGGACATGGCGATCTTTTTTTCGTCCATATCCGGTATTTCGAAATCGAGGACCTGTCCCAATCGGATACAGGCCTTTAAAAGGTTGTTGTTCGAGGGTAAAGGCTGGGAAGTCACTTTTTGAGGTTTGCCGGCATACAATTCCTTTAACATCTTTTCGGAGAGTTGTTTCAGCCGTTGGTCTGTATCCTGCGTTTTTTTGATGTTTCTCAGGGCGTTGACTTCGTTTTCCGAAATCTGCTCGAATGTGAGTAAAAAGACGGTTTTTTGAAATCGTTGATAGGATTTGAGGGATGTTTCAGCCGGCAGGGGGAGTTGGTTGTGTGGGGGGTTCAGATTAGAAATCAGTCGTTTGCAAAGGTGTTTTGCCGCCGTTAGAACATCCTCTTGATGGTTGTTCGTTAATGTTTCGCCCCCGACGAGAGCGATTTTGGACTGGTTGATGCATCTCAGGGTTAATTTGAAATCCTCGGGTATTTCCAGCAGGGCAAAGTGTTCTCCCGCCTGAAAGCTGGCGATATTGAATAAACGGTCTTTGAGGATGGGATCGGCTGTTTTCTCGGCGATAAAAAGATCTGCCCTCCCTTGTTCCACCCGTATCAGCTGTCCGTTTGCCAGCTCAAAGGGAGTGGAGGCGTCAGATGGTTTTATTTTGGAGTTTAACAGGTTTTCCAGTTCTTGGTTCATACCATCACACCTTTGTTTGTGAATGACTGACCAAATGGGCGTAGGCGTTGTTGCGTGCCATGAGCTCTTCGTGACGTCCCCGTTCCACCACTTGACCGTTGTCCATTACGATGATTTCATCACAGTCTCGAATGGTGCTTAAGCGATGGGAGATGACGATGACGGAGCAGCCCCTCTTTCGGATGTTCAGGTCAATTTCCAATTCCGTTTTTGAATCTAAGGCGCTGGTGGCTTCGTCCATGATCAGAATACTGGGGTTTTTAGCCAGGCAGCGGGCGATTTCTATTCGCTGGCGCATACCGCCGCTGATATTGTTGCCAAATTCCGTGAACCGGTATTCGTATTCCGAGTTTCCCGGCTCAGATCCGGAAAAGCTGGTGATTTCATCGTGTATGCAGGCATCCTTGGCAGCGCTGATCATATCAAACTCGTCGATATTTTTGTCCCAAAGGGTGAGGTTTTCCCTGACGGTTCCCGTGAACAGGATGACATCCTGCTCGATATAGCTGATGGAGGCGGCACTCATGCTGAGGGGTATTTCCTTCAACGGCAGCCCGTCATAGAGGATTTCACCGCTCCAGGGCTGAAGCAGGCCGACGATGAGTTTGCCCAAGGTACTTTTGCCGCTTCCGGAAAGACCGACGAGGGCGATTCGTTTTCCTGGTTCGATCGTGAGGTTGAAATCCTTGATCAGGGGTTTTTCCAGCCTGGAATAGCCAAAGGTCAGGTTGTTGATTTCTATTTTTCCGCTTAATTTTTTAAGGAGGCTCTCACGCTTCACTTCACGATTCAGGCCGGTATCGGTGGGGTATTTGAGGACGTCTTCCAGCCGTTTTTTATCGGCATCGCTTCGCTGAACAAAGAGCATGCTTTGAATAAACGCCCTGACCGGGATGTAAAGCGAAACGTTCAGCGTTTGAAAGGCGACAAACGAACCGATGGTCAAAGAAGCGTTCATGATCCTTAAACCGCCAATCAGAAGCAGTAAAAGCATGGAGATAAATTCGAACATCTGGGGGATCGAGTTAAACAGCAGGGTCTTTTTTGAAATGCCGAACAGTTTATTTTGAAGTTGGCTATACTGATCCGCCAGTCGGGTGAAAAAAATGGATTCCTGTCCGGTGGCTTTCAGGGTTTCGATGGTCTGAATACCCGAAACGGCGATACCGGACAGTTTCAGTTCGTCAGATAACAACAGGTGATAGGCCTCTTTAAATTTTTTGGAGATAAAAAATACCGTGACGATGTTCAAGAGGGTGAAAGCGAGGCTGATCAGGGTCAGAAGCAGATCATACTGGAACATCATGAGGATGTAAAAGGATGAAAATATAAGGTTGACAAAGGCCAACAAGAATTGATTTCCCAGCAGCGAGGCCATCTGCTCGCCGGATGTCATAGTGGCGTTTAAATTCCCGGCATAGCGCTGCATGAAAAAGGCCAAGGGGAGTTTTAACAGATGATAGAAAAAACGGGAGGATTGCTGGACGGCTATACGGTTTTCAAGGCTGAGCAGTGTTTTTTGCTGTAAATAAGCTACAACAGCTGTGAAAGCGGCGACCAACAACATGGTGCCCAACAGGGGCATCAGCCATTCATCCCTTTGAGGGATGAGAATGGAGTCGATGTATATTCTGGAAAAGGTGGGGATCAGGATGCCCGAAACCGATAGTAAAAAGCCGCAGAGGAAGACGAATAAAAAGGTTCTTTTTTCGATGGCCAGCTCGTAGAGGACAGAGAAAAAGGAACCGGTTTTTTTACCCGTTTTTTCAAATGTTTCTGAAGGTTCAAAAGTCAGGACAATACCGGTGAAGTTTTTTTCGAATTCCTCCCGGCTGCATTTTCGATGACCTGTCGCTGGATCGTTCAGATAATAAAATCCCTTTTTGATGCCTTCCAACACCACGAAATGATAGAATCCCCAAAAGACGATCACCGGCTTGTTGATTTGATCAAGCCGTTCAAGGTTCATGCGCAGGCCTTTGGCGTTCAGGCCGTAATGTTTGGCCGCCTTGATAACGTTTAGGGCGTTGCTGCCGTCACGGGAAACGCCGCATTCATAGCGTAATTCCTCCAAGGGGACGTATTTACCGTAATAGCCTAAGATCATCCCCAAGGATGCCGCACCACATTCCACCGCTTCCATTTGAAGGAGGGTGGGGGTTTTACTGATCGATGACTTAAAAATGGTTATCACCTTTGAGATTGGGAAATAGCAATTCGATTGGCCGAATTCGGCCGGTTATACACAAGCCTTCACAGATGGTGCCCGGCTCCAGTTCAATGGGGGGCCCTTGAGAGGAAGTCCATTGATAACCCGTTGGGGTATCCGGCGAGGGGAGTAAATCCACGATGATTTCCAATACGGCTTCTTTGGCGAAGATCTCTGCGAATTTTGGGCTTCCGGTAAAATCTGCAATGGCCTTTTCGCTGATGGGAAATTCGGAAACGCTGACCACGGTACCTTTTAAAAACCCGTACATTTCTTTGTTGGTAGTGGAAGGGACCAGGCGGCATTCCATGCCTACTTCGATGGTTTTACCCTGTTCCACCGGGAAATAGAGAATACCGATTAAATCTTTGACGGTCTCTCCCGTTCTGGATATCTTGAAGAGGGTATCACCCTTTTGGATGTATTGGCCTTTTTGAATATATTGATCGATAATTTTGCCGCTTTCAGCGGTTAATACTTGGCTTTCTTCCTTGAGCTTTTGCTTTAAAAGCAGGAGCATTTTTTCGTGTTCCTTCATTTTTTCCGGATTTTGACTTTCATCCAGGGCATCCTGCATGGTGTTGATTTCACGGACAATATCCGGCTTATCCACACGGGCCACGATATCTCCTTCGCCAATGTGGTCTGAGACCTGATAAGCGATATCGTAAACCGTTCCCTCGGTGGAGGAATAAACATAGGCAAAGCCTCCGCTGGATACCAAAATACCCTGTGTCCTGGCGGTCATGTCAATAGATCCGAAAAACCCCCAATAAAGCAGTCCGGCGAATAAAATCAGCACACCGATGATGATGAGCCAGGAGGTTTTGGTGGTGATGTCTACCGGTTGATTGGCCAGTTCTCTTGAGTGTCTTTTTACGGGCTTTTCGGGTGCGTTTTTTTCATTCATATTCTCACCGCTTTAGGGATCAGTTGTCGTCGAGAAAGACAAATTGCCCGTCTGCAACAATTTTCAGAAAGATATTGTCCCCGACTATTTCACCGCTTTTGTTAAAATGAACCGTTCCTGTAACACCGGAGAATCTGCGAATGTCCAAAAGGGCTTCTGAAAGGAGAATACCAGTCCTTTTAGTCGCTTGTTGCAGAGTTGCCCGTTCCAAAGCCTGTTTCAGTATCATCAGGGTATCATAGGCGATGGCGGCGTACATATCCGGTTCCTTTTTAAATTGTTGCCTGAAGGCATAGATAAAGTGCTGATTGGCTTGAGAGGTGGACAAGGGGTTGTAATGGGTGGGGATGATCGAGCCTTGAGCGTTTTCTCCAAGATAAGGGATGTAATCGGGATAGTCCAGTGAGGATGTTCCCAGAATCAGTATCTCAGGAAGCGCTTTTTTAATGGCTTTGATCTGGTCTTTGACGTTGTCGAATGTATCACCTATCAGGACTGCCTCACAGTCCAGGGCACGCCATCTGTCCATAACCCGGTCAAAATTGTTTTGATGTACGATGGATGTTCGGTCGACCAGTTCAATGGCGTAATCAGAAGCCACGCTTTGGGCGGAATCTGCCACGCCACGGCCGAAATCGTCCTGAGCATAATAGACGCCGACCCGTTGAATGCCCTGCCGGCTGATGAATTCAAAGAGTCTTTGGATGACCTGCTTGTCATCCGGGATAGTTCTGAAGACTTTGGTATAGGTGTCTTTCATTAAAAAGGGCGTTGTGGCACATGAGGCAATGAAAACGGTGTCGTTGTTATCGTAGATTCTGGAGGTGATCAAGGCTACACTGGAATTGAAATGGCCGATGACGGCGGTAACCCCTTGCTGTATAAAATATTGTGCCGCCTTCATCCCCTCGGCGACAGAGCCTTTGTCATCCATTTTCAGCACTTTCAAATTCCTGCCGTTAATGCCCCCGGATGCGTTGATCTGCTCAAGGGCTAATTCAAATCCCAGGTGAAATTCGATCTCGTTGTCCATGTAAAAAGGATAAGAAAGGCCGATGAGAATCGGGGCATCGATATTTTCGGATGCGAGAGTTTGAAGGGATAGGGTTATTAAAGTGAGTAATATTAAGAGATAAACTGTTTTTTGCGTCATGTTTTTGTCCTTAGAGTGATTTAGTATCCAGGAGGTTTAAGTTTTTCTAAAAGAGAAAAACTTAAAGGGCCTTGTTTTCACTGACCACAGGCGCTCCCCTAAAATACACGTTATTATACCATCTATTTAAGCGTCCATTGGGATTTTTTCTTTTTCTTTCGGTTTAAAATACTGAACTACGGCAAAGTCCAGCATCATAAAATTGATGGTTTCTAGTCTGACGGCGGTCAATGTCCAGGGCAGGAGAAAGAAGATCGCTTGGCTGACCGGAATGCCAAAGGGCGAAACGACGATGGACATGGCGAACAGGTAGATGGGTGCCGGGACACCGGTGGTGGCTAATGCGGCACCTACTGATCCTAAGATGATGAAAATATATTGCACGACTGCGATTTCCACGCCGGTGAGCTGGATGAGGAACACGGTGGTCAGGGCAAACATGCTGGCAATCGAGGGCACCAGCATGACTAGGATTAACGGCAGTGTTCCCTTGACGGTTTCATCGTTAAACTGAGGATATTGATCACAAACTTCCAGTGCCGGCGGAATAGTGGCTAAAGTGGATAACAGCGAAAAAAGGATCAACGTAGGTTTTTTAATCATGTGCAAATAACGCCAGGGGCTTACTTTTGTCTTGTAACTTCCCAATATTGCTGCGATGACAAACCAAATGCCCACGATCACGAACTGACAGAGGGTGAATTTCAAGAAGGCTGAAAGAATTCCCGCATCTTCTATAAACAGCTTGCCCTGTGAGAGCATCAAGCTGAATAATCCGAAGGGCAAAATATAATAGGATAATTTAAAGAGGAACATAAGCATGTCATTGAGAGTTTCCACCACCCGAATGATTCGATTGCGTTTTGAAGCCTCCTGATATTTTAAGGCGAAAGCACACAGGATGGCGAAAAACAGAATGGAAAGGGTTTTGTTTTCAGTAAAGGATTTGACAATGCTGTTTTGTACCATGGTATTGGGAAGCATCCAAAGCAGGGATCCGGGTGAAAGGTCGATGGATGCGGCTAAATTTTCTTCTGAACTTTCTTGCATGGCCTGTGCCAACTGTTGCCGGTTTTCTCTGGACAAATCCAATCCCGGCTGGCCCAGCACACCGACCAGCACACCGATCAAAGAGCCGATAAAAAACAACAATAGGATGATCCCCATGAATTTCATAAAAAAATGCATCCCGCCCATTTTCATCATCAGTTTGACAAAATTGATCAACACCACGAAGAACAAGATTGGTATGCCGAACAGTAGCAGATAATTGAAGAATATATCCCCGAAGGGGCTTAGAAAATCCACCATGGCGGGAAATGCCACTCCGCAATAGATACCGACTATCATGGAAAAGATGATGGTCCAGAAATTCAGTAACCAGTTCGGTCTGTGTGCCTTCGGCTGTTTTCTTTGAGAAAGATAAATGAGGATAAACCCAAGGCCCAGAATTAAAAGCAAGATGAGGTATCGCCAAGGGTCCGGAATCAACAAGCCGGTTGCTTCGGTTTCTGCTTGGTGATCTGAAATTCCTTTGGAGATTTGAGTGTACATGTTATCAATGATTTGATTCATGTTTAAATTGGTGGTAATATAGTTTTCAAGCCAAAGGTAAAGAGAAAGATTATCTGGTGACACGCCCACAACAATCTGATCCGCCTTTGATAACTTGAAAAAACTGTAGTTTAAATAAAATTCGGGATTCATAGCCAAAAAGAAGCGTGTCCAAATCTCATCAAAGTAAAAGGCATCTACTTGCTTGTCAGATAGCATATCTTCGATTTGAGAGGGGTCGTACAATAGTATTTGAGCTTTTTGGAACAATTCAGCCACCCACATTTCGTGAGAGGTGCCCTTAACCGAGGCGATGGTATAATCATCCCCATCCAGGTACTTTGTTAACACTTCCGGGGAAGGATTCGGATGTTCCCGCTTGAGCTTTTCCAATACACGGTTGTTGATCAAAAGACAATCCGTGCTGAGGATGTAGGGGCTGGTGAGATAGACATCGGTATTTCGCTGTGGGGTATAGGAAAAATAGGAGATGATCACATCCCCCTCGCCTCGTTTTAAGGCAGGAGCCAACTGATTGAAACTGTCTTTTCTGATAAAAACCGGCTGAACACCAAGATTTTCACAGATTTTTTCAGAGACGATGATGTCGATGCCTGACAATTTTCCCGCTTCATCCACATGAAAAAAGGGCCACCAATCGTCCTTGGCCATAAGAATTCGCAGCTGGCCGGATTCTTTAATTCTGTCTATGCCTTCAAATGATGATCCCATAATCAGCATGCTGAATACCAAAAGACATAAGGAGATGAGGGTTAGATATTTTTTCTTCATGTGACACCGCCTAAATCAGATTCGCCACCCTGTTTTGAAAGGAAACGACCCCTTTAAGGGTTAAATCATCGTCAAAATGATCGATAAAGGTTCCTTTAAATTGAAACAATCCGGACAAACCGCCTGTGGCAATAATGGGGATTTTGTCAACGGGTTTTTTAGAGCGCTTTTGCAGTTCATTTCGGATATTTGCCGTAATGCCTTCCAAGGCGTGATAAGTGCCGTTCACCAGGCCAATTCGGATGTTGTCACCGGTGTTGGTTCCGAGGTAATGGTCCTCAAAAAACAGGTCCACCGGTGGAATCATGGCGGCTTTGGAAAAAAGCGCCTGCATGGCGGTGTTGATTCCCAAAAGGATCGATCCTCCCACGAAGGCGTTGTCGTATAGAATATCTACGTTAATGGCCGAGCCGAAATCCAAAACGATGGCGTTGGGGCCAAAATAATCCTTGGCTCCCAAAACGTTGGCGATTCGGTCCGGACCAATTTCAGCGTTGTTATCAGCTTTCCAAGTGACGTCTAATCCATTTATAGGCGAAACGAATACGGGTGTGGTTCGGAAATATTTTTTGGCAAAGGCATTGAAGATCCCCACGGTTCCGGGAACCACACAGGCGATGGCGATGGACTCGATATGGTCAACGGCGATATTTGAAGCCGTCAGAAGAGGGTAAATGGATGAAAAAAACTGGTCTTCCGTATCGATCGTTTGAGTTGCCATCCGCCATTTTGCCTTGAAGCTTTTGCCGTCCCAAACCCCAAAGGTGAGATTGGTGTTTCCCACGTCCATGATAAGTCTCATGGCATCACTCTTGAATCCAAATATCTTTTAGGGAATCCACATACACCGGATAAATGGTCCAGCCCATGACGTTATTTCTTAACGCTACAATTTCATCCGGTTCCATGAGCCAAACAGACGCTGCGCTGTCTGCCAATTCCTTTAAAACATTAGATACCAGCTCTTTTCTGATTTCAAAATCGCTTTCAACTGCCAGGCGGTCTAACCACCCGTCGATGGCTTCGCTGGATACGTTGGTGAAATTTCGGGACGCATAGGAGTAAAAGCGATCCAAGTATATGTACGGATCAGGCTCCCCTTCGATGCCGATAATGGTCATGTCGTATTTTCTTCCGTTGTAAACATCCGAGATCCAGGTTCCCCATTCAACGATTTGCAGTTTTATTTTGATACCAACCGCTTCCAGCATTTGAGCGATAACCTCGCCGGTTCGTTGATGGAATTCATAGGGTTGCGGCAGGGCGATGGTCAACTCAAGATCGCCAAATCCATAACCGGCTTTTTCAAGGAGTTCCATGGCCTTTTCAGGATTGTACGGATATTTGTCGTAATCGACAGCATACGGGCTCATCAGGGTCATATGCGTGTTTAAAGGTCTTGCAAGACCTTCGGCGACAAATTCAATCAATAGATCCCGGTCGATGGCATAATGGAGTGCCTGCCTGATGCGAAGATCATCCAAAGGCGTTTGTTTGTTGTTGATGGCCATGAACTGAACCAGATTCATGGGAGCACGGACGTATTTAATGGCCCGGTCTGATTCGATTCGGCTCATAAAGCTTTGGTCAATCCTGGGAATAACATCCACCACACCGGTTTGCAGACTCATAAACCGGCTGTTTTCGTCCGGAATGACCTTGAAATACGCTTCATCGAGATAAGGCACACCGGGTGTATGATACGCTTCAAACCTGTGCAAATGGAGATAACTATCCCGTTTCCACTCCATGAGATAAAAGGGTCCGGTTCCCACGCATTCCAAATCGAAATTGGCATCCGAATCGGAAGGCAGGATGTGAATCTTGGAAACAAGTGCCAAAAAAGGCGAGTAAGGTTTGATTAAGGAGAATTGAACCGTGTAGGCATCCGGTGTTTTGATCTCCTGAATGACTTTGTAATTGGAGGCTTTGGCATACCCCGTCGCCGGGTCCATGATGCGTTCATAGGTGAACTGAACGTCTTCGGAAGTAAAAGGGGTGCCATCGTGAAATGTCACACCCTCTTTGAGTTTGAATTCATAATTCAACCCATCCTCTGAAATGGTCCAATCGGTTGCTAACAAACCCACCAGATTACCGTCCTGATCCACTTGAAGAAGCCCTTCGTAGATATTGTATAAAATTTCAAAGGTGAGGGCACCGGTTGCACGGTGAGGATCGATGGTTTCCGAAATATCGGTTGGAATGGCCACCCCAACCGAACCGCCATAGCTCACGCTGAAATGGGTGGCAGCCAACAGCATTAGTACAAATAAGATTATCAGTGATTTTTTCATCATCATCTCCTATTATTCGTTTATTTCAAGCCTGTTCTTGCAATACCCTGAATAAAGTACTTTTGCACAAACAAGAACAGGATCACGATGGGAAGCATCGAGAATGTGGATGCCGCCATCAGCTGATTGTATAGTGTTCCCACTTCCGAACTGAAATTAGCCAATCCCACTGGCAAGGTGCGGACTTCCGGGCTTTTTGTTACGATCAATACCCAAAGGAAGGCGTTCCAGCTTCCGATGAATTTCAGCAAGGAGCCCGTTATAATGACCGGTTTTGATAGGGGAACCATGATCTTCCATAAAAAGCCCCATTTGGAGATGCCGTCCATTTTTCCGGCATCGTATAGTTCATCCGGTATGCTCATGAAATGCTGACGCATGAGGAAGATGACGAACACACTCACCGTCCAGGGGACAATCAACGCCCAATAGCTGTCGATCCATCCGAAAACTGACAGAGTGATGTAATTGGGAACCAGTAACACTTCTCCGGGAACCATCATAGTGGCTAAAAACAGCATGAAGACAAAATCCCTTCCATAGAATTTCAATTTGGAGAAAGCAAAAGCAGCCATACAGGCAAAAAGGATGTCTAAAACCGTTGTAGTGACGGCTACAAAGATGGTGTTGAGATAATACTGTCCAAAATACTTACCCGCTTTCCATGCGTTGACATAATTTTGGAAGATATTCTTGAACACATCGGTAAAGGAATAATCCACTGTCATCGTGGTGTTTTCGTCCCAGAACCAGATGGGGTGTACGTCTTTCAACTGAACTTCGATAGAGGTCAAATTTCGATAAATGACCGATTCCACATAATCAGGCGCCTTGATAATGTGCATTTTGTTGTAGACCTGTGAGTAAACGGATGTGTAATATTGGGCAAATACTTCCGATTGGTAACGTTTGCCCAGTAATCGATAGCTTTCGCCCGAATCCTGCGTGGTCTGCGTGAGATCATCGGTTGCCTGACGGAGCACGGTTAAAAACGGTTCTTTTTGTGATGGCTCGATGGCGGAATCGTTGATTATATTGGAAGGGTCATCGCCAGCTAATAGCGTTTCGATGATGTCGCTTTCCAACGCACTCTGTCCGGAGAGAATCGTGACAAACTGCGCACAATAGGATTTCACACGGGTGTTGAAGGCACTTTTTTCCTTTTTGGTCAGTTGATAGTTGGAAAGTTCTGCTTCGAATTGTTTGTCCAGTTCTTTGTAAAGGTTATTGACACTATCTTGAAGGTTGCTATTGATCAGTTGATTCAACAGTCGTTTATGCTCATTTGAGTGGGAGGTTTCAGACAATGCCGTTTGGATTTCCCCGGCGATTGTTTCGGGATCGCTGAATTGGAACACGAGCTGTGATTGTTCTGAAGAAAGGGTTTGGATATCCTCATAGAAAGTGTACACTTCAATACCCAAATTGACAGCGTTCAGGATCGAAAACAGCGGGGTGATGACATTTTTTTCCAGTAAGCGCAAAGCCGCCCATTGGGAATAATCCGTAGGTAATTCAACCCCTTGAAGGCTTTCGTTGGCCTGTTTGAGCAGATCTTCCAACTCTGTTTTGCTGACAATGGGCGTCCCTTTCTTAAATTCTTCCAGATACAGGTTGAGTTTGCCCAGCTTGGTTTCCAATGTGTCGACAATCATCTGCGTATAAGCCTTTTTGGACTCTTTTTCCGAACGCATTGCCGCATCGTCTTCGGAAGAGGAGGCGTAGGTATTGTGGTTTTTCAACTTTTCACCGTTTTTATCCAAAAATGCGGAGATTTTTTCCGTGACAGTCTGAATGTCCTTGACCAGAATCATTCGGGTAAGCGGGCTGTCATGTTCGAAATACAAGAAATTCATCAGCGTGTTGATCAGGGTCATGGGATTTTCAATCAGGATCATGTTTGAATAGGTTTCATAAATGGTTTCTGACATGGGCTGATTGGATTCAAAGATCGCCGTTAACCGATCCAGTGATTCAGGGGTGAGTGCTTTGCAATAGTCAACCGGTTCACCCGCAGGGGCGAAGTCAACGGTCATGATACCTCTGTAGGGCGAATCGTCGTTGACGCTGTAAACCAAAGGGACTTGTGTAGATGTCTGTGCCTCGATCATTTTATTCAGGTTGAAAAATTCCTCAATGGTCAAAGCGGAAAAATCAATGGTGACACCGCCCGAACGCACCAGGGAGAGTTGAATGTCCCGATGAGAACTGAAGGACTGGCTAACCCACTTGGGCGGCCAGGATTCCACTTCTCCGTCTAATTTAAAAGAGGTCATGATCATCCAGATAAAGGGAGAGATCATGAGCATGACACCGATTATGACCAACGCATAGATACAGGTTTTTACAATGGGATTTTTCATATCAGCAACCACCTCAGGAGACGTAACTGACTCTTCTCTTTCCGGCACGGAATTGGAAGAAAGTCAGGATCATGATGATCATAAACAAGACATAAGCTGCTGCGCTTGCCTCGCCCATTCTTTGATCTTTGTAAAATTTGTTAAAGATATAGTAAACCATGGTCATACCACTGTTGTTGTATGGACCGGGCAGTTCGTGGTACAGAACGAATATCTCCGTAAAGACTTTAAAATTGCCGATGACCGAAACGATAAGGACGAAAAAGGTGGTGGGGGACAATAGTGGCCAAGTGATGTGCCGGAATTGCTGGATCTTTTTGGCACCGTCCACTTCTGCCGCTTCGTAATAGAATTTGTCGATGGACTGCAATCCCGCAAGGAAGATGATGGCGTTATACCCCACCATTTTCCATACGGAAACGATGGAGATAGTGGGAATAGTCCAGACTTCGTCAGTCAGCCAGGGAATTTTCCCGCTGCCGAAAAAGGACAGGAAATAGTTCATCAAACCGTAAGTGTCGTTGAAAATCCATTGCCAGACCAACGATATGGCAACAACGGAGGTGATATAAGGGATGAAAAAAGCCGTCCGGTAGATGAGCTTGCCCTTTAAAGGCAGATTTAACACCATGGCAATCAGCAAACTCAGGAAGATTCCCGTTGGAGTGGTCAGTAACACATAATAAAGGGTGTTGTAGATGGCCTTGATAAAGACAGAGGATTCTTTGGTGATCATCAGGAAATCAAAGAGTTCATAGCGTACGCCGCTGAAAACTTTCAACCCGATATAGACGCCTATGATGATAAACAGACCCGTCCAAAGACCGCTTTCCTCATTGACCGGCAATCTTTTTTTTAAGAGGAGAAAATAAATCAATCCTGCCGCTATGGGTAATAAAAGCAGCCAAGTAAGGTCAAATGAGGCGATCAGCCAGGTGGTCAGAAAAAAGAGGGCACAGGCCGCTAAGTGGAACAGCTTTTTATCACGGAACCGGTCATAAGCCCGATTTTCAAAATGTCCGTGAGCGGTGATCAGGGTCTGAACGACTTTTAAGATGCAAATGGCCACCACAAGGTATGCCGCCGAAAAGATCAGGGCTTTCCAGAATGAATACGGGAGGGCCATGTCCATTTCAAACAGTTTTTTATAATTGTCAAACCCGTTGAAGTAAGGGTTTTTTTGATTGGCAAAGTCCCATTTGAAAAAACTTAGGACAAAAGAATAGCCAATAGGCCAAAAGACAAAGATTCCCAGTATGACAAAAGACGGCAGTAGAAATAAATACCCGTGAAGGGTTTCTCTGATTTTTTTGTTTTTAATCCTCAGCAATCCGTTTTTATCCGCCATCTGTCATCAACCTTTTTGAATATTATAGAGCCCCTGTTTGAGCAGTGGAATAATCGTGTTGAGGATTTCTTTGATCAAATACTGTTTTTTGGGTAAGTTGATGACAACCGTTGAATGAAAGATCCCGCAAACGCCACGATTTAATATGGAATAAGCCCCTTTTTCCATGAGAGAGTACATGATGGCACCTTCCAAAGCGGGAAGTCTTTTGTCGATGAGTGCGCTGGTGGCTTCGGGAACGATGTCGTCATTTTCCATTCCGATTCCCCCAAAAGTCAATACCAGTGAATAACTGTCCATAAAAAGGCAGAACAGTGCTTCTTTAAACGATTCAATCTCTCGATTCACCTGGATGATTTTCTTAACGATTAAACCATCTTCTTTCATCAGCGCCGTCAGTTCATTAAGATTTTTTTCATCCATATCAGCTGTCAGAACCAGTGCGATGGAGTGTTTCATAGCTGAATCATCGGCTTTAAAATAGCTCAATTTTTTGTCCTCCTTCTTCAATGCATTTTTTTATCAGCTTGTCAATATCTTGTACGGTGTGTTGGATTCCTTTTATGATCATGGGAATGTCTTTGTTTAATAGCATTTCCAGCATCTGGCGATGTTGCTCATCTTCATTTGAATAGGCAACACTGATGACACCAACGATGTCCTTCTCATCGTAAAAGGCTTTCAGCAACTTCAACTTCGTCTCTGCGCCTTTCTCGATTTCTCTGGCATGACAGGCATTTTCATTCAGTACGGTGCTGAAAATTTCTTTGGCTTTTTGATTGATTGCTTTGACGATTTTTAAAAATTCAAGAATGCTTTCTTTTTTGAGCTGATCAATGACGAAGCCTATTTCAACCTTTGATACGGAATAATGATGGATGGAAAAATATTCCGATATTTCCTTAGCAATTCTGGAAAAGATGATGTGATACAGGAATTTTTTGGTTTCTCTTTTTAATTCGTCGTCTTTGTCATTAACGATATCCAAAAAAAACCTGGGATTAGTTCCCAGCCACAATTCCATTCCGTCCATGCCGACGGTTGGAATCAGATAGCAGTTGTTATCCATTTCATAAAAATTACTTTCAACAGCGATAAGGTTGATTAAAAGGGCGTTATAATGGGTTTTTTCTGTTTCCGCCGGTGTGAATGAGGTGGGAATGCCGTCAACAAGCGTTTCGATTTCTTGGTAACGTTGCTGCGAGGTGGATGCATAACCCAGAATATGGATGTTGTAATCGGAGAAAAACTTGATTTCATCTAAAATAAATTCGATAGAAGGGGTTTTGGTGCAGATGACGGTTGCGTTTTTCCAGATGATTTTTCGTGTCACTTCGGTCAATTTTTCACTGATGGGAATGTTTAAAGTATCTTCGGGTGAAAAGGAAAACGACACGCTTTTCAAATCCAGAAAAAAAAGAATCGAAACATCATCCTTTTTCTTCTCAACAACCAGATGTGCAGAAGGCGCTCCTGATATGAAAATCGATGTATAATCGAATTGTTCGTCAAATATGGAATAAATAAGCGTGTCTTCGTCTCTTGAAATCTCGTGGATATCCATGTTGCTGAGAATATCTTCGATTCCGGATCCTTTAAGGTACAATTCAAATCACCTCATTGACAGACCATTCACTCAATCCCTTCCACAATCACGCCGGCAACGGTATACTCCCCGTCATGTGTGATGGTCAAAAAAACCCTGCAATCAACCGAAAAGAAATAATCCAGCTGTTCTTTGGGAACGTCTAAAGAAGGTTTTCCGTTTTCATCCGTTGACACGGCAATGGTGTTTAATTCAAAATCCCTGACACCTCTGCCGGTTGCTTTGTAAAACGCTTCCCTGGCACAAAAACGACCGGAAAAAAACTCTTTTTTCCTTTTCAGGGTGCTAATATTGGACAATTGTTCCCGTTCCTTATCGGTGAGAACTTTAGCCTGAAGCCGTTCAATTTTCTTTTCATCGAGTCTTCTCAGATCCATCAAATCAATGCCAAATCCCAGGATCATTTTTTAGATTCCTCTGACAAAAAATAGTCGCAAGCCGTTTTTACCGGGCAGGATGAACATAGGGGTGTTCGGGGTTTGCAAACCGCTTTACCAAACTCCACCATGGCACCGTTGATCGGCCCCCATAATTGCGGATCTAAAACAGCCATCAATGCAAACTCGGATTTCTCCGGAGTAGTCGTGCTGATCCAACCCAATCGGTTGGCAATGCGATGGACATGGGTATCCACCGCCATAGCCGGAATTGAAAAAGACACCCATAAAACGATGTTGGCGGTCTTTCTCCCCACACCGGGCAACTGGGTGAGCTTTTCTATGTCTGAAGGCACCTTGCCCTTGTATTTTTCAATGAGAATCTTGGATGTTTCAACGATGTTTTTTGCCTTTTGACGATATAAACCGGAAGGCTTAATCCGATCATACAACGCTTCCGGAGGTTTCCCGGCAATGGCTTGCACGTCCCAGCCATCCTGAAACAACTGCATGGCAGCCTTCTCGGTGTTCTCGTCTTTGGATCGCTGACTAAGTATGGTTGTAATCAGAACCACATAGGGATCTGTATTCGTATGCGTTTTTGGAAACCGTTCGATTATTTTTTCAGCCGTTTTTTTGATTGTCCGTTCCAATAGTTATCCTTTAAGGGCTTCTGCCCCGTTGACGATTTCGATGATCTCCTGGGTGATGGAGGACTGCCGTGCTTTGTTGTAATCCAATGTAAAGCGCTCGATGAGATTTTCGGCATTCTCGGTGGCATTACGCATGGCGTTTTGCCTGGAATAAAGCTCACTCACCTGGGATTCCAGCAGAAAGCTCAACACATGGGATTTTAAATACAAAGGCAGCGCTTCATCCAATACCTTGGCCGGTTCCGGTTCGAACTCGTATTCAATCCGGTAAGTCCGATCGAGCCCCTTGTTTTGTGCGGGGATGATAGGAATCAAGTCCATCACCCTGGGCGTTTGCAGCAAAGAACTGTGGAAATGGCTGTAAACCACCTTAAATGAATCTGCTTTTTTTTCCTCCAGGATATCCAGCATCCGATTCACCAGCATTTCCGAAGTGGAAAAGCTGGGTTTGTCGTAGAATCGGTCTTCATCGTATAATATTTTTCTGTTCCTATATCGGAAGTTGGAGCAACCCTTTGTCCCGATAACCATGTATCCGGCAAATTTTTCTCCCAATTTTCCGGCTTCCTCTTCAGCGGCCCGAATCAGGTCCAAATTATAAGCACCTGCAAGGCCCATATCCGAGGTAATCAAAAACACAGCGGTTTGATGATACGGCTTGCCGGGATCGTACAACAGCGGGTGGGAGTCTTCCAAACCTGAAATACAGTCTCTGACCAGTTCATCCACCCGTTCAACGTAGGAGGAAAACGCCTTCCAGCTTCGGAGCGCTTTATTGACCTTTGCCGTTGCCACCATTTCCATGGCATGGGTGATATGTTCGGTGGATCTGGTTGATTCTATTCTGCCTTTAATTGCCCTGAGTTGACCACGACCCAAATCCTATCCCCTCCGTTAATTGGTTTGTTTGCTCACGCTGAATGTTTGGGCAAACGCCTTGATGCCGCTTCTTATTTTTTCTTTCAGTTCATCAGATAATTTTCCCTTTTGAACGATTTCGGTTAAGAGCTGGGGATACTGATTTTTAAAGGTTCTCAACAACTCTTCTTCAAAAGCCTTGATGCGATTTGTGGGGATTTGGTCCAACATCCCTTCAACACCGGCAAAAAGAACCAAGACTTGCTCTTCAACAGCCATGGGAGAGAACTGATGCTGTTTCAGCAACTCCATGAGTTTCTCCCCTCGAAGGAGCTGGTTTCGGGTGGCTTCATCCAATTCACTGGCGAATTGCGAGAAGGATTCCAATTCACGGTATTGGGCAAGGTCAATCCTCAACGTACCGGCTGTTTGTTTCATGGCTTTGATTTGCGCAGCGCCGCCAACTCTTGAAACGGACAGTCCGATGTTGATAGCCGGCCTAAATCCGGAGTAGAACAACCCTGCTTCCAAATAGATTTGTCCGTCTGTAATGGAAATGACGTTGGTGGGAATATAGGCGGACATGTCGTTAGCCTGGGTTTCGATGATGGGTAAAGCCGTCAGAGAACCGCCGCCTTGTTTGTCATTCAACCTGGCAGCTCTTTCCAGTAATCGGGAATGAAGATAAAAAACGTCTCCCGGATAGGCTTCTCGTCCCGGTGGCCTTCTCAAAAGCAAGGAGAGTTCTCGATATGCTGCCGCATGCTTGCTCAAGTCATCGTAAACAATCAGGGCATCCTCTCCATTGTTCATGAAGTATTCTCCGATGGAACATCCCGCATAGGGGGCAATGTAAAGCAGTGATGCCGGATCGGATGCGGAAGCTAAAACAACGGTGGTGTATTCCATGGCACCGTATTTTTCCAATTGATCAACGATTCTGGCCACACTGGCTGTTTTTTGACCGATGGCTACATATACACAGTTCACGCCTTTTCCCTTCTGGTTGATGATGGTGTCTAAGGCGATTTGGGTTTTTCCGGTCTGTCTGTCCCCGATGATCAGTTCACGCTGTCCCCTTCCAATGGGAATCATGGAGTCGATGGATTTTAATCCCGTTTGAAGGGGGGTATCCACCGGCTGTCTTTCGATAACTCCGGGGGCTTTTATTTCAATTTCCCTTGTTTGGTTGGTATTGATGGCACCTTTTCCGTCTATAGGTTGTCCCAACGGGTTGACGACTCTTCCCAGCAGTTCTTTACCCACGTTGACGGAAATGATCTTTCCGGTTCGTTTCACGAGACTGCCTTCACGGATGTCCGAATAAACCCCTAAGGCCACTACACCAACGGTATCTTCTTCAAGGTTCAAGGCGATCCCCAGTGTTCCGTTTTCGAATTCCACAATCTCGTTGGCCTTCACTTTTTTCAAACCGTAAACGGATGCGATTGCATCCCCGACCTGCACAACCCGTCCCGTTTCCTCTAAGTTGGCCTGTTTTTCATACCCTTGTATTCTTTCTTTTAGTATCTTGGTTATCTCATCTGGTGAGATTCTCAAGCGAGTCACCTCTCTTCCGAGATCATTTGTTTTGAAAGTCTTTGTAATTGCCCTTCTATTGATAAATCAAGTTCCTGATCATCCACAAAGACTTTGATGCCGCCGATCAGGGATTTATCGTATTCAATCTCAAGTTCTGTTTCTTTATTCAGAAGTGTTTTCAATTTTTGTTTAATCTGTACCTGGTCTTGGTCTGTCAAAGAAATAGCGGAAACAACCAACGCTTTAGAGATGTTTTGACGATTGTAGGCCATACTCTCAAAAGTCATGTACAGATGATCCAACAATCCTTCTCGTCCTTTGTCGATGATGACGTCTATAAAAGAGTCAAAGATATCGAAATGAATCCCCTTTTCCTGGAGGATTTGCTTGATAACGGCTGTTTTATCCGCTTCACTGATGTTGGGGCTAAAAAGGATATCTGTGAATGATTCATTTTTAAAGGCATCTCCCAAAATCTTTAAGCCGTTCAACACGCCGGGGATCTCTTCAGATGAAACACTTTCCAAAAGAGCGCCCGCATAGGCTCGCATCAGAGAAGGGGAATATTTTTTCAAGAGTAGTCATCCTTTCCTGCCTCATTGATCATCTTGCTGAGAAATTCTCTCTGAGACTGTTCATCGAGCTTCCGTTCGATGATTTTTGAAGCCATGAGAACTGCCAGAGATACCGCCTCTTTCTTGAGCGTTTCTGAGGCTTCCCTTTTCATGGACTCGATCTCAGATTCAGCTGTTTTGATCATTCGTTGTGCTTGATCGAGAGCCTTTTCTTTTTCCTCCCTGGTGTAAGCATCCACTGCTTTATGGGCGTTTTCAATGATTTTGTCAGCCTGTTCATGAGCGATAGCCAGTCTTTTTTGAGCCTCGTCCTTCATTTCCAGTGACTGCACTTTGATCCGTTCGGCTTGTTCTAATTCTTCCTTTATTTTATTCTGCCTTTTGGCGGTCATGTTTAAAAAAGGCTGATACAGAAATTTATAAAGAAAAAACGCCAAAAGAATAAATTGCAGTAGCATAACGATTGATGTTAGATTAAATTCCAATAATTCCATGGTCGTTCACCTCCCCTTATTCAGGAGTGTTTTTTTAAACAAACAGAATGATGAAAGCGATCAGCAATGAATAAAGACCGGTTGATTCTGATACAGCCATAGCAAGAAGCATTCGGGTGACCAGACTTCCAGCCATTTCGGGTTGTCTTGCCATAGCGTCCATGGCATGTGCACCAACATGACCTTCACCGATTGCCGGCCCGATTGCGCCGATACCCATACATAAACCGGCTCCTACATATTTTGCTGCCTCAATGATTGCTTGTTCCATAATCATTAACCTCCTTGATTTTGGGTTTTTATTTTGTAGAACCTTATTCCAATTGGCCTGCGATATAGGCAATGGTCAGCATGGAAAAAACCATGGCTTGGATCAAGCCGATGAACATGCCGAAAAAGCCCCATAACGCTACCGGCAAAATCAGATATTTGACCATATAACTCAGGATCAGCACCAGGATTCCGCCACCGTATATGTTCCCGAACAAACGCAGGGAATGGGAAATCGGTTTAGATATTTCTCCTACCAGATTCATGGGTAGCATGATAAATACAGGCTGGAAAAAACTCTTAATCCAATTGCCGAACCCTTTGACTTTGATGGCAAAGGCATGACTGATAATCAATGTCAGAAGGGCGTAGGTGGCGTTCGTGTTTAGATCGGATGTGGGAGTATACCAAGTGTCAAGAAAGAGTGAAAAATGGGGCTTGCCGTTGATTACCGATACGTTTAGTCCGGGGATTCCGCTAATGATGTTGGCCATGGCGATAAAGATGAACAAAGTGGTCGAAATGACAAACACCGGTTTGACGTATGCCTTGACGGTGATGGAATCCTCGACGGTTTTGTGCATAAATTCCAGAAACAATTCAACAGCCGATTGTTTCTTATCGGGAATCATAGAAAACTTTTTGAAGACGCCATAGGCAAACACGATCACAATGATGCAAATGATCAAGCCCATGATAACGGTGAGCCAGTTGATACGTGTGAAAAAACCGGCCTCTTCTCCAATGGTGGAAATCCATTTAGTCCCAATTCCCATCTGTCCCAGTTGGTCCATTCCGCCAATACTTGGAAGGGAAAAAAGCC
>CAYYNI010000009.1:0-22362 GCA_964472765.1 uncultured Thermotogaceae bacterium
GAATGGTTCCAATCTTTGCCGCTCTATCTATCGCAGAAAAAGCTTTAGGGAGCATTTCGTTGGCTGTTTCCACATTGCCCTCTTCCAAAGCCCTGTTGATCTTTTTTGTCAGATTCTTAAATTTACTTTTGTAAATTTTATTCTGCATCTTCTCTTTTTGGGATCTCTTGACCCGTCTCATTGCTGATTTATGCTGTGGCATTCTTCTACCCCCTTTCTTAGTTCACAGAGCGTATTCTACCATGCATTTTGAGAATTGTCAAATCTTTCAATATTGCATGATTGAAAATATTGTTCATTTAAAAGATGACAAGGTTTTCAATTTCTGCTTTATAAACAATCATTTTATTTATCATCAGCTGGGTGGAGGTGTTTGCTCGTTTGAACGCAGAAAGGGGTAAGTGTGGTATAATTCATGTTCGGTTATTTGCCAAATGGCGTCAAAATCCCATTCTGGTTCAAAGGTTTCAAGTTTTTTCATATGGGTTGTATCGGTTCCCTCTGAGCCAAATGAACAGTCAATTCCCGATGACTCGATATCCCAGAAGCAGTGGCTGATTGTACCGGCATTGATGGCGGCAAAACCACCGCAATAGTAATCTTCTTTTGATACCTTTCCCGTTGAATAGCAATTTAAAATCCTGGCGGTATCTTTGACTTGACCAACAAACCCCCCGATAAAGTTGAGCCCGGCGATATCACCCGTGGAATAACAATTGTCCAAAACGGAGAGACCTTCAATACTTCCGGCAAAACCGCCTAGATACTCCGATTCTTCAATGTTACCTGTTATTGAGATATTGGAATAGCAAGCTGAGATTTGCATGCTCGAAATTCCCATTCCGATAAAACCACCGGCGTATTGGTGTTTGACTGTGATGCTTCCGGCTGAGGAGGAGTTTTTCACTTGGCTTTCTTGACCGTAGCCTATCAACCCACCTGTGTGTATGCCTCTGGATGAGTTGGTACTGTTGATGTGGCCTTTGAAATGACAGGAATCCATTTCAATATTGGATAAAATTCCCACAAGCCCGCCGATTTTCTGGCCATCACTGGTAATTGTTCCCTCTGTGTTGATCCGGTACAATTTACCGTTGAGAAATGAACCGGTTAATCCGCCTGTATAATCGCTTTGGCTCTGTAGACTCAAGCTTTTAATGCTGATTTCAGTGAGGGTTGCATGATGCGTTCGACCGCTGAGGGCTCCGGTATACTTCATTCCGTTTATTTCAAACGAATCCAAGGTGATGTCTTGAACGGTAGCTCCTTCAATATAGCCGAATAAACCGTTGCCATCCGTGTTCCTGTTGAGATGTAAATTGCTGATCGTATGCCCATTACCAGAAAATTCTCCTTGAAAGGGTTCGGTGAAATCTCCAATGGGTAGCCATCCATGGCTGTCATAGGCTTCCGAGGAAGCATATGTCTCATAGTCTTGAGTATTTGAAGACAAATCAGTGGTTAAACAGAAGCAGCTGCACGGATAGTCCCGGATGCTGCTGAGTTGTTGCCAAGTTTCTATCTGATAAGGATTTTCATGTTCACCAGTTCCTCCAGTAAAAGGGGTATTATCCGTGGTGAAAGAAGACACTTCACTGGTATTTGTGGCACCGTAAACATCTATTGCCTCTACCTTCCAATAGTAGGTTGTGTTTTTCAGAAGTCCTGAGAGAACGGTTTTTGTTTCACAAATTGGTCCCTTTGCCAATGCTAAATCATTGTAATCCGTTCCCAAGTACAAGTTGTAAGAAGCAGCGGATTGAGCACTTTCCCATGTTATAACGGGATTTTTCGGTATATCGTGTTCTCCATCATAAGGCGTGGCGGGGTTCGGACACCCAGGGGTGTTGATGGAAAGCGTGGCAGTTTTCGTGCTTTGGCAATAGGCATGGGTGTCGGAAGCCTGCAAGGTGATGAAATAGCGTGTGTTTAGTTCTATATCATGTTCGATGGCGATGAAAGAAGCATTTGTTGGTCTTGTTTGCGCTGTTTGACAATAAGTTTGGCTGGCGATTTCACTTTGACTTGCCTCATGCGTAAACAATCTTGCGATGTCTCCATGAGAAAAAGATCCGTAGATTCTTATCTCATCCAGTTTGGCATGTGCCAATATCTTTTCGATTGGATTCGTCTGTGTTCGATGATAATACAAGTTGGCACCCTCATGTTCCTTCAAGCCGTCGATGGTATTATCGCAAAGGCTATTGGTTACTTGCGTTCTTTCGGCATCGCTTATCTCGCTGGTTGTCCCCGGTATCATTTGAGCGTACCAATAATGATCATTTTCATTGATAATTCGACTATGATTATCGACATAAATTCCACCGCCGGAACAGGCATCATTTTGTGTGATTAGATTTTCAACGATTCTAACAATGGCCGGATGATCCGGTCTCCCTTTCAGATAGATTCCCCCGCCAAAAGTTGCCGTGTTATCTATGATTTTATTGTGATGGATATTCACAGGATGCTGGTTTTCGGTTATTGGGGATGAAGTGTAATCGATGCAAATTCCACCACCGTAATGACCGTTGTTTTGGGTGATGAGGTTATATCTGATTTGGGGGCATCCACCCAGGATTAGGATTCCTGAGCCAGGAAGGGTATGTTGGCGTGTGATCGTCAACCCTTCGATAACGGTTGTTTGGTCAGCTTCATTTAAAAGAATGACATACTCACATTGTCCGGCTCCCTTGATGATAGTGGTTTCTCTGATAGATTGATCAGCAGGATTCAGACTTTTCAGGTGAAGATTTTTACTTGAAAAATCAATCGATTCTTCATAAGTTCCTGGCCAAACCACAATGGTGTCACCATCCTCTGCCTGTTCAACGGCATTTTGAATAGTGTTAAAGTTCCAGTTGACCCCTTTCATTACAACGAGGGCCTCTAATGGCGTGGTATCCACCGGTTTATTCTGAAAACTTTCAAGAAAGGCCCCATCAGACGATTGAACGGTGCCTTTAGTGTAACGAATATGGACAGTGTTATTCCGGCCTACGGCGTGTTTTAAAATTAGGTTGAGAATATTTGGGTTTGCCGGTTTGAGATTTGCTCCAGTGATTTCATTTTCAAAACCATTCACCAGGATTTGGAATTGTTGGAATTGGTTATCAGACAATGCTTTCATCGGTCTGTCAAAGGTGATGATGATTTGTTCACCGGTATGATCCATTTGAATAGCTTGAATGTTTGGTTCAACGGGATAAAGGGTGTTCGTGACGGGGAAATTGGTAACGCTTTCCAAATAAGCCCCGTTTTCAGCCTGAATGGTGCCTTTGGTATAAGAAAAGGAAACGGTTTGCCCGAAAACAACCGGATGGCTATCGTTGATGCCAATCAGATATTGGCTGTTTTCTGTAGAATGGCGGTTGAGGGTTTGGATCGACTGTTTTTGACCATCCACTCGAATACTGATTTGGGGGATGATATCCTCGCCGGGAATGGTCATCTCTTTGTCAAAGACGATAGCCATTAGAGAACTAAAAGTGGCGTGTGCCGTTAACGGTACAATGTTAGCCTGCTTGATAAGAGGTGGGGTTCCTGGTACTTGATTTGCCACTTTAAGGTTTGTGTAGGCTTGTAAAAATGAACCGTCTGCGGACTGGATGTTGCCGGGTTGGTAGGTAATGGCAAGACAATCCCCATGTTCGATTTTTTCCGATAAACAAAGTTGGTATTGATTTTCTATTCCTGGCATGAGACTGATATCATTGATGTTAATGAGATGCTCTTGCCTTTTTTCGTTTGTTTTTTCAGGTGTTTTGATTATTTGATATTGGTTTTGTTTGCCCGATGGATCTGCCATGGCTTTATCGTATGTGAGTACAATGCGGGTGCCTTCCCGGTCGGTTTGAGCAATGGTTTGGACAGGGGGGGCGATGGATTTTGTTTTAAAGGTCCACTGAGCGCTTTGGCTGCTTTGACCTGTTTGACTGTCAATGGCTTCAATTTGCCAGTAATAATGGGTAGAAGCTTTTAGTGTGCGGTTCAATTGATAACTTTTTCGTTCTAATCCGGTTGCAAGAATGTCCAATTTTTTTGGATCAGAGGACAGATAAACATTATAACGAACAAGCCGTCCTTTGGGATCATGATCCCATTGTAGCGCTGGCGGGTGCAAAGGGTCGATTTGGGAACTGGTATCAGTAGGGGACGGACTGGTTGGAACACCAAGTCCGTTTGCTGCGGTCACAGTGTTGAAGGTGTTGGTTTGGGTTCGGGTGGCGGCTCCGTGTTCGTCTTTAACAAGAATAAACCAGTAATAGGTGTGCCCTTCTTTAAGATCTTTGGGCTGATAGGTGTTGGTTTGTATTCCTTGTGGCGTTAGGTTTTTAACCGTATGAGAGAGGGTGTCCATAAAGACGTAATAGTTAAAAAGGTCTCCGTCAAGGTCGATACTTTTACTCCAGTTGAGGGTAATGGAGGTGGCAATCTCAGTTGCGTTTTCGATTGGATTGATTAATTCAGGTTGTGTGGGTGGGTGATTGCCTATTTTCACGAGCGAGTTTCCCACTATACTATTTCGGTTGGTATCGGCACTGGCTATAATTGTCCAAATGTAATGGGTGTTTGGTTTGAGGTTTATAAAACAGTAGTCTGTTTGTGTGGTCGTTACTTCCAATACCTGCCGTAGTGTTTGGGTATCATCAGAAACCCATGGCTGCTGTGACATGTCTTCAGTCTTGATCTTCTCGTTGACGATAATCCGATATTCGATGGGGTTGAAGGGGTAGAGGGGGTCTATGTATTCGTTCCATTCCAATTCAAAACCCGTTTCCGTAATTTTTCTAACCATGAGTGACGAATCGGAAAAACATGATGCGGGGTTTTTTGGTCGGGGTAAACTATCGGAGTGAACAGTAAACATCCAAACAGGCGATGCCAACTGTGTCCCATCATTCTGACAGGCTGTGACCTGCCAATACCAAATGCCGGGTTGTAAATCAGGGAGGAGAAAACAGCAGTCTTTTGTTTCGTAAGAAAAGCTGTGTTGAAGTTCCTCTAAAGCCTGCGTATATTGAACATGATAAGTGATGTCGACTGACTGCGATTCACAACAAGGCGTCCACCTGGCGTAAATGTCTTTGTTATCAACATATTCACATTGCAAAGGATAAAGGTTAATCGGTTGTTTCAATACATTTTGTGGCCATTTTGGAAGGCATGATACTACAAAAATAAGTGATACCGTTAAAGAGAAAATAATAATAAAAAGCTTGTTCACAAAATCCCCCTCATTGCTATTTGATATGAAATTGTTGATTTGATTGAACGCTATTTATGCCAGTCCGTTTAAACGGTTTAACTCCTCTGCAACCTGTTGTGCCTGCTGGCCGGTTACCCCTTCGGGTATAGGAATGTTGATGGTGTATGTCCTAGGCCCGGTTCGGTCAACAAATTCATAGGTGACTTGAAGATGCTCATAGGGTTTTTTATCGTATGATGCGCCGGCTAGTTTCGAAAGGGGTAAATCCCAGCTGTGATACTGTTTGTTCAACAAAACCCCTTTTGTAAGAATCAGAACGGTTACTGCTTCGTCTTTTCGGAATCTTCTGATGAAATATGGGACGACAAAGGCCGCCAAAGCATACAGAAAAATTAAACCCAGCATGGTCAAAAACATGGCGAGTTTGCCTTCTTCGGCAAAGATGACGAACATCATAAATATGATCACCGTCATCACGCTAAGCACGATGAACGCAAGGGTTCTTTCACCGGTACGAAATTGGTCGTCTTTCTCCATGAATGCCTTCCAATTTTCCGCTGAATAATGCCACTGAGCCAGATAGTTTTGATCCTGCAAGGCGAACTCGATTGATCGGCTTCTTTTTCTGAAGATAAGGGTGCAGACCAAGCATACAATGGCCAGAAAAAAACTCAAGAACAACAAAGGCGGCGCACTGTCGCCCAGGATGTCAAACAATTCGATAATCACGGGCATCATGACTGCAAAAACCAACGTTAAGACAAGAAAGACCCGGTATATCGTTTTTTGTCTGTTTTTAATCATTTTAATCGCCTTCCCCTTTTTGTTCTAAAGAACAATCTTTTTGTTTTCTGGCATTTTTCATCCGATAAAGTCGTTCGTCCGATGTTGAAAAGGCATCAGTCATGCCGTTTTGAAGCGAACAGTGACCGTAGGAAAAACTGAAATCATATCGTTCAACGGTTTGTGTCATCATTTGCCGGATTTTTTCAACTCTAGCGATCGCCGTTGTTTCACTGCAGTTTTTCATCACGATCAAAAATTCGTCTCCACCGATTCTGATCAGCATATCTTCAACTCTCAGCAATTCAAGGGCCTTTTGAGTAAAGGTTGTCAACACCCAGTCGCCTTCCGCATGGCCGTAAATATCGTTGATCATCTTAAAGTCATCAAAATCCAACAGAACCAAAATGTCACTCGTTCCCGGTTGAATTTTTTCCAAGACGTTTCGGTTAAAAGCCCCTGTTAATGGATCTCTCATGGCTTTGCCGTTTGCGATCATCAAACTTCCGTAAGTATTTCTAAAAAACTCAACCAACAAAAAACCGATGGATAATACCGTAATAATGATACCGAATCGGATCATATAGATGAAATTTAGTGCGAAGATCACCTTCAGCATATCATTAATGGCGCATAAGGCTAATATAGTTGCGGCGAAAATAAAGGCGCTGTCTCGTTTTAAATAGATCTGAACGGTTGCAAAAAGAACCATCGTAAACAAAACAAACAAAGCCATACCGTTGAAGTTTCTTACAATGTTGAAATCCGGGAGAAAGATGAAAGTTCCAATAATGATACCGACGATCCATCGAAATCCTTTCGAAAACCTTTTCTTTCCATAGAGATAGTATTCTACTCCTTGAAGAAGCATTAAGCCACTGAAATAAAGGCTGCTGAAAATAATCTTTTTAAAGATAAGAAATACGGTCGGATTTCCTGAATAGATCCGGTAGGGATAGTCTAGCAGGTAAACGCCAACGAAGACCATTCCTAAGGCAAAAGAATAGTGGAATCCTTTTTTTTCTGGTATTCCCAATCCCAATGCAAATAATACGAAAGCCAGAGTAACAGAGGCTCCGATGGAAAACAAATAGACGTCATTTTCCAAATAATGGCTAATGGCTACTCTGTCCAAAACGTCCTTTTGATAGGCCAAATATGGCAATGTATTGATGCCATGATCTGAGACGGTATAAATTTGTATTTCAAGTGAATTTTGGTTTTTTAACAGTGCTGAGTCAAATACCACCATGAGTGTTCGATTCCAAATATTGGCCGTTTTCGTTTCCTCGTCGTTCAGTTTTTTGATCATTGTGCCATTAAGGGATATTTGATATCCGTAAGCGGAGAGGTCACTGATGACAAGCGTATCTGCTTCAACAAACCCGAATTGTTTCCGGTAAGTATAAACCCCTTCTTCCCCTATCGGTTGATAATAGGGTATTGCTACGGTCTGTTGTTTACCATTATGAAGAATCTCCCATTGACCATTCAGGGTAAATCCTGCGGGTTGTTTGAGATACGTAAGAGAAGAAACCAAAACCGTAAATAGTCCAACGGCTATTGCGATTGATAAAAACATATGCAGATTATGATGCTGTTTCATTTCCAATAGTGAGAATTTACTGGTTTTAGAGATTACCGGCACCTATCCTTTTTCCAACACGATATTGATTTTATCATAATTTCACTGATAGAGTATCAAGGCCGATGTGGGATTTACGGTAATGGTTCCGGTTAACGAATAAAGAACCGTTGTTCCGACTGTTTCAGAATCCGCCGCCACGTGCCAAATCCCCTGGGGCAAGCTGTATTCTGCTTCTCCCGTACCACCGTTGAAGATCACAATGATCTGTTCCCATGAATCGGCTGAAACCGTCCCATTGATGGCAAACGCTACCACCCGTTTGTTGTTGGAAGGAAGTATTTCAACGGCCTTTCGGATATCCTCCTGGGTTCTCATTCGGAAAGCGGGATGGGCTTTTCTCAAGGCGATGAGTCCTTTGTAATAATTGTAGACATCTAAAAACTCACCTTTTCGGGTGTAATCCAGTGCGTTGACACTGATAGGAGAATTGTAGGAATTACCGTCATTTTCCTTGGTTCGGCAAAATTCCTGTCCAGCGTGAATGAAGGGAATTCCCTGAATGGTCAGCAGGATTGCGCCTGAAAGTTTTTGTGCGTCTTTGAGCATTTGCTGAGTCCATTCCACACGCGTGTCACCGGCAGCCGCCAGGGTGTTTTTATCCCAGAGGGTATGGTTGTCATGGCAGGCAGCGTAGTTGATGGATTGCTGAGGGTCATCGGCCAACCAGAACAGTTTTTCCGAGTATTGTGTTCCTCCGATAATTCCCCGCTGTATGTCTTTGAATCTGGGGAACGAGTCCAGAACGAATCCCTTTTGAGTTACGTCAAAGACGCTTCCACGAATACCATCCCGAATGTCGTCATTGAAAGCCCCGATGGTCGTTCCGGATACCGCAGCTTGTACCATTCTGGATATTTGCGCAAAATAATTGCTTGCATCCGGCGCCATCCAGTAATCCGGTGCCAAAGGATCTCCCCAACCTTCCCCGTATAAGATGGCTGAGGGGTTGAGTGCGTAAATAACCCTGGATGCTTCTTCCATGGTTTGAACGTCTATAAAGCCCATTTGGTCAAACCGGAATCCGTCGACATGGTATTCTTGGACCCAATGGGTTAATGTGTCCAAGATGTATTTTCTCATCATAGGTCTGTGTGAAGCGATGGTGTTTCCGCATCCGCTTTCGTTGATGAAGTCTCCGGTTTTGGATATTTTATAATAATAGTAGGGCACTGCCGTATCGAAGGGTGACAGTTCTCCCAAACCGAACGTATGGGGGAACACCATGTCCATGATGACGCCTATTGAGTTTTGATGAAAGGCTTTTACCATTTTTTTCATTTCCAGTACTCTTGTCAAGGGGTTTTTAGGATTGGATGCGTATCTTCCCTCGGGTACACTGAACAAATAAGGGTCATATCCCCAGTTGTAATCAGCTTCAAAATCCCTGTTTAATTCATCACCGGTGTAAAAATCGTAGATCGGAAGGATATGTACATGGGTAATCCCCAAATCCAGCAAATGGTCAAATCCGGTTTTGATTCCTTCTAAGGTGGTGCACCCCCTTTCCACCAATCCCAAATAGGTGTTTTTCAATGTGGATGGTACGCCCGAATCATCGCTCCCGGTCATATCTGCAACATGTAATTCGTAGATGACGGCATCTTCCGGTGCATCCATTGGATGATAAAGATCCAACTGCCAGTCTTCAGGATCGGTTTGTTCCATATCAATGACAGCGCTTTTAGTGCCATTGGCATAAGTCGATAGGGAATATGGGTCAACACCAGCTTGTTTTTGGCCATAATGGTTGTATTCATATAGATAAAACTGACCTGCTAGATTTCCTGAGAGGGTGGTTTCAAATACGCCGTTTTCATCAGCTGTCATTTCAACAATTTCGACGGGGGTTTCAGATTCCGGATCTTCAAACAGCAGGAGGTTCACACCTTTTGAGGGAGGAGACCAAACTCGAAAGGTTGATTCCTGTTGGCTGTAGGTCAAGCCCAATTCCTTATCAGAGTAGTAATCATCCAAAACGCCCATCATAATCACCCGTTGGGGAGCATAACCATCCAGATTCAGAAACACTTCAGCTGATAAATCCTTCAGGGATAGAGGGACATCCAATTCAATCTCAAAAAAAGAAGTGAGTGAGATATCTGTGGGATCAACTTTGCGTACATCCTTTATTGGGATTGAAATGCCGTCAACATCGATAGTAACTCGGCCGTTCCAATTGCCGGTGTCAAAGGGGTTCGTTGCGTATGCACGTATCAGTCTCTCATTGATGGCAGCGGAGAAGAAAATTCTCGGTGAAGTGTCTGGCTTCTCGAAGTATATTTCCTTAACCGCTTGCAATAGCCAGATTTCTGTTACATCTTCGGTGGTTTTTACATATCTATCCTGTGCAACATCTTTAGCAGCCCAGTTACCAAGTCTCACCAGGAAGCCCACTTCCGCTAAATCTTCCGGAATACTGCAATGAGCAACCATTCCATAATCATCTTGCCCATCAAAGGAGTAAGCCGATCCGTTTAATCCAGGTCCCCAAAGCCATAAATCCCATCCTTCGTATTGGTTGTCGTATCGGTGATAATGAATGATCATATCTGTGGAAGCAAGCGCCATTGATACCATCACAACCATCAGAATCATTGTTGTCATTAATTTTCTCATTCATATGACCTCCCGTGAATTGAATGGTTCAATTATACACCCAAATGGTGCATCATTTTTTACAATTACGCAATAAGCAATGAATTTTTACCAAAAAAGTGCGATATACTATGTAAGAAGCTGTTCGACTATTTTATTAACCAGGGGGATGGAAAATGATTAGAAAATTGATGCAGGTATTTAATGTTGTCAATCCCAAACTCAGCCGAGTTTTTATTCCTTTTATCTTTAAAAATCCAAAATATCTGAAAAATGCCAATAGAATGATGCGGAATTTTGAGTACTGTGAGATAAAGCGTAAAACAATCTTGGAAGAGGAAGGAGTGATGGTTCCACCTATCCTGATACTCAGCATTACTCACAAATGCAATCTAAAATGCATAGGTTGTTTTGCATCTGCGGTTGGTATTTCTTCTTCAGACCATTTGAAATTCAAACAAAAATCACTTTCATTTTCAGAATGGGAGCGGATTATTTCACAAGCAAGAGAATTAGGAGTTTTTACATTTCTTGTTGCAGGGGGAGAGCCTTTTGTTTTTGATGGGTTATTGGATTTGTGTGAAAAATTTGACGACAGCCTTTTCCTCATATTCACCAACGGAACTGCTATCAGGGAAAGGGATTTTCATCAGCTGAAAAAAATGACAAATACAGGCATCATGGTCAGTGTAGAGGGATCCAACCAGATGACAGATGCAAGAAGAGGGGCAGGTGTGCATGACAAGGCTTTAGAATCCGCTAAAAAGCTTGGTAAATCAGGGATATTAAGTGGAATTTCCGTAACCATTACTCATGAAAATCATCAATACTGGATGCATGAAGAAAATCTCGATGAATACATTAATAATGGGCTTCATGTAGGTTTTTTTACCGAATACATTCCTGTTTCGGCAGAAATTCCATCTACTGTTCAAAAGGGTTCATCTTGTTCCGAAGAAGAACCACAACATAATTATTCTCAAGGATGTTTAACGAACGAAGAACGGTTGGAATTTAGAAAACAAATCTTATGCTATAAAGAAAACAAGCAGATGTTTATTATTCATTCACCCGGTGATGAGGAGATGTTTGGAGGATGTGTTTCTTCCGGTAAGGGATTTGCGCATATCAACGCATTCGGTGACTTAACACCATGTCCGGTAGCCAATATTGCAACGCATAATATGAGAGATTCCGATTTAAAATCTGGGTTGAGCAGTCTTCTCTTTGTCGAATTGCGTGAAAACAGACAGATTCTGGAGAATACAGATGGTCCTTGTGCTCTTTTTGAGCATCAAGAAGAATTGGAAGAACTAAGAAAAAAAATTGGGGCTTACAGAACGGGTGTTTAATCAAAAAAGGAGGGGTTTTTTGAAGAAAACGATGGTTTCCATTCAGATCAGAAGTGTCCCCGGACAAGTGGATCGGAATTTAAAAGAGGCAGCATTAATTGTCAACAACTGTTCAATTCCTTTTGATTTCATTGTGTTTCCTGAACTTTTTGGAACGGGGTACACTTGGGATGAAGGGTTAAAGCAAGTTGTGATGGATAAGCAGCTAATGATTGAAGAATGGCTAAAAGAGATTTCTCGTCAATACCATTGTGTCGTTATATCGGGTATTGGACGATATGAACATGAATCACTTTACAACTCCTCAGTTATCTATGAAAATGGAGAATTTATTGATTACTACGATAAAACCCATTTATTCCGGGGTGAAAAAAAACTCTTTCTGAGTGGCAAGGATATTAAAACTTATCAGTTATCTGGTGTGAATGTGGGAGTGTTGATGTGTTATGAGATTGGCATACCCGAAATCGCCAGAACGCTCGCTTTAAAAGGAGCACAAATCATATTTGCACCCTTCGCTTACGGCAAAAGCCGATGGGTGACTTACGATACACTGACCAAGGCCAGAGCCATTGAAAACGGCTGTTATATCTGTACATCTTCCACACCGGGAGCGCATGAAGACTTTGATTTTGTCGGTCACAGCCGTATTTGTTCCCCGTCAGGAGAAATTCTTTGCGATGGTTTAGATAAAGTGGGCTGGATCGGCGCTGTATATGATTCGGATGTGGTGGAACGCTTTCGATACACCGAAGATGAGAAATCTTCCGGTTACTGGAAAAATTACAGGGGAGAGATTTTTGAAAAATAAGATTGAAAGTATGCTGAAGGAAATGGTTAAAAAGGCTATTATCCATGCCAATACTCAGATTAATGAAGAAATCGAACCATTTATTGAACAATACAACGGCCCTTTTTCGACCGTTCTAAAGGATAATTATCATATCAGTCGCTCAACGGGGTTACCCCTTTGTCAGGATACCGGTATGGTAGAATTTTTTTGTTATCTTGGGGTGGATTATCGCTTAAAAAGGCCTTTGCAAGCTATTCTTGATGAAGTGGTGTCTGAGGTGTATATGTCCTCTCCCTATCGATACTCCACCGTTGATGATCCGCTTTTTGAAAGAAAGAATCGGATGGATAACACACCGGCGATTGTTCACATGATTAGTTGTTCTGGAAACAGCTTGGCTATTCGGTTTTTGATCAAAGGCGGTGGCAGTGAAAACCTATCCAGATTGTTTATGTTGTCTCCATCAGCAGCCAAGGAAGATGTCATTGACCGGGTTGTCGAACATATCGCAGAAGCCGGTGCCAGGTCCTGCCCGCCTTTAAAAGTTGGAATCGGGTTGGGAGGAACATCGGAAAAGGCAATGGTGTTGTCCAAGCTGGCATTGACCTCATCGATTTACACACATCACCAAGATCCTCGGTATGCATCATTGGAAGAAGAGATCAGGGAACGAATCAACGACCTGAATATCGGGTTTCAGGGGTTGGGTAGCTCGATCAGCTGTTACAGTGTCCACATTCTGACGCATCCCACCCACATTGCCACGCTGCCATTAGCCGTCAGTGTGGATTGTTATCTTTGCAGAACGGGGAGTGTTATCATTGAAGGTTGAATTGCGCAAAGCCGGTGAATCCATTCTATACTCCGGCGAGATGATCATCATGAGAGATGCCGCCCAGAAACGGTTATCAGCCTATGAAAAATGCCCATTAGACCTGAAGGGAAAAATCGTTTTCTATGCCGGTCCGGCAAAAACATCTCCCGGTGATGCCATCGGAGCCATTGGCCCAACGACCAGTGCCCGTATGGATTGCTATCTGGAGATGCTTTTTAAATTTGGCGTTTGTGCAACGGTTGGAAAAGGCAGACGTTCAAAAATAGTAGCAGATTTATGTCAATTTTATCATGGAGTTTATTTGATTGCCCCAAGCGGTTGTGCCGCTGCCCTTTCCAAATGTGTTATCCGTCATGAAGTCCTTCTTTTTGAGGACCTTCAAAGCGAAGCCATTCAACGGATTGAAGTCAAGGATTTTCCGTTGGTTGTAGCAGTTGATACTAATGGGAGCCAGTTGTTCTGATTAAAGGGCGGATAAGTCAAAATTTCATCGTTTAAACCATTGGTTCAAATCCCATGGCATGCCAGTATGCCTTCATTCTCTCATCGTATAATTTCTGAACCAGGTCCCGATGCCCTTTTTCCCATTGGCTCAGATGATTGAAAACGTATTTTTCGCCTTCATCCGTTGTTTTATCTGCTGCTTGCCGATAAAATTCCATGAAATCGTGTTCAATTAAAAACGCCATCCTCAGGATTGAGCAATCGGAAGCCAGTTCGGCATGTCTGCCTGCAGGCAGTTCAGTTTCTTTGCGGGAGGCGAAGAAATCCTCTTCTTCAGGCAGGATGTCTAGTGATGTTATTTTTTCACCCTTTTGATTCTTTTCGATGAGTGAACTGATATAGTCTACATGTTCTCCTTCCATTTCAGCCAAATGGGTGAAAACCTCTTTGACTTCTTTATCTTTGACTTTGTCCAACTGCCCCAAATAAAATGCCCTGCCTTCTTCTTCTCTGGCAAGGGCATACCTCAAAATTCCAATGATATTAGACATCGTATTCCCCCTTCTTTGCTTAGGTATAATTAAATGACGCAAAAGACTGTAAAAAAGTAACGGGTGAGAATGCGATCCGCTTTCAGAATCTACTGGTGCTAAATGGCTTTAATTCATGTTTTTAAAGATTACGAAATATGTTATAATAGCTTGATATTGAATAGATCAAAGGATAGGAGGGCTTCGATGAGTCTAAAAAATTTTTATGTTACTACGCCGATATATTATGCGAATTCCGCACCTCATATTGGTTCAGCATACACCACGATCGTTGCGGATATCATCGCCAAATACAAGCGATTTTGCGGGTATGACGTTTATTTTTTGACCGGAACCGATGAGCACGGTCAAAAGATTCTTGAATCGGCTAAGGCAGCCAACAAGGATCCTCAAATATTTTGCGATGAGTTGGCTGGGAAATTTCAGCAGCTTTGGAAGGAAATGGAAATTTCAAATGACGATTTTATCAGAACCACTCAGAAACGCCATGAGCAGGTTGTTCAGAAGGTTGTTCAGACTCTGCTAGATAAAGGGGATATTTACAAAGGCAAATACGAAGGGTTGTATTGTGTTCATGATGAAACTTTTTGGACACAGGAGGATGCAATCAAAAAAGAGGCTAAGCATTTTTGCCCAGAATGTAACCGTGAATTGACCTGGTTTTCTGAGGAAAACTATTTCTTCAAGCTTTCTAAGTACCAGGATGATTTGTTGAAATTGTACGAAGACAAACCGGCTTTTGTTGAGCCGGATTTCAGGCGAAATGAAATGCTTCAGATTATCAAAGGCGGTCTGAGGGATTTAAGTATCTCAAGAACTTCTTTTAATTGGGGAATTCCCCTGCCGAATGATCCGGATCATGTCATCTATGTCTGGGTGGATGCGCTGATTAACTACATCTCCGCCATCGGCTTCGGCACGGATCAGGATCAGCTTTACAATCAATTTTGGCCAGCCGATTTGCATTTGATCGGCAAGGAAATCAACCGTTTCCACTCCATTATTTGGCCTGCCCTGTTGATGGCTCTTGAAATTCCATTGCCCGAGAAGGTCTTTGCCCATGGGTGGCTAACCGTAAACGGAGAAAAGATCAGTAAATCCACCGGGAACGCCATTGATCCCAGGTTGCTGATGGATGCTTACGGTAAGGATGCCATTAAATACTATCTGTTGAGGGATATCAATTTTGGCAAGGATGGGGATTTTTCGGAAGATAATCTGATCGGCAGAATCAACGCCGATTTAGCTAACGATTTAGGAAACCTGGTCCATCGAACAACGGCCATGATCAAACAAAATTTTGGCGGCGTAATCCCCGAGCCGGATCTTGAGGCACAGGGGTATGACCTGCAGTTAAAGAACCTTTTCGAACTGGCCGTAACAAAATATCTGGACACAATGGATCGTTACAAGTTCACACAAGCCTTAGAAAGCGTTTGGTCGTTTATCGGGTTTGCCAACAAATACATTGACCTGACAGAACCGTGGAAGCTGGCAAAAGAGGAAGAATCGAGAAAACGTTTGGCAACCGTTTTATTCAATCTGTCCGAAGCGTTGAGAAATATTGCTTTATTCATCAAACCGATCATGGAAGACACCTCCAAAGAGATCTTCAGACGTTTGGGAATAGCTGATCAATGGGCGGATTGCGACTATACCCAACTTAAATGGGGGTTGTTGGCCCCTGGATCAACGGTCATCAAAGAGGCTCCCATTTTTCCGAGAATTGATGTAGAAAAGACCTCAAAGGTGATTATCATGAACACAGATGCCCATCAGACCGCTTCTTCTGCTCAAGGTGAAAAGACCGAGGGCACACTGATCATCGGATTTGACGACTTTAAAAAGGTTGACCTGCGTGTGGCTGAAATTGTCTCTGCCGAACCGGTTCCCAAAGCCAATAAACTGGTCAGGCTGCAAGTGGATGTTGGCGAACCCGAATCCCGCCAGATTGTTGCCGGGATCTCGCAGTTTTATTCGCCTGAAGAACTTGTGGGGAAGAAGATCATCGTTGTGGCGAATTTGAAACCTGCCAAACTCATGGGTATCAAATCCAACGGCATGTTACTGGCTGCAAAGGATGGCGAAAACTTAAAATTGCTTACCGTTGACGGGGAAATCAAACCCGGCTCAAAGGTATCATAAATCGGAGGAACCAATAGATGTCAAAAAATGATGAAATAATCGAGCCAAAACCTCTTGAAGAAAGGGTTTTTGACAGACCTTTTCATGAGGAGTTAGCTGAATCGTACATTAATTACTCTATGTCCGTTATTGTGGGAAGGGCGATTCCGGATGTGAGAGACGGATTAAAGCCCGTTCAGAGACGTATTTTGTACGCCATGCGGGAATTGAAAAACTGGTACTCTTCCCCTCATAAAAAATCAGCCAGAATTGTTGGTGAAGTCATGGGAAAATATCACCCCCATGGCGATGCAGCCATATATGATGCGTTGGTCAGAATGGCTCAGGACTTCAATTTGAGAATCCCTCTGGTGGATCCTCAAGGAAACTTCGGATCTATCGACCGTGACCCTGCAGCCGCACCCAGATACACGGAAGCTCGATTGGCAAAAATTTCTGAAGAAATGTTGGAGGATTTGGATAAAAACACCGTTGAATTTCGCCCGAATTTTGACGAAACCCTTATGGAACCTGAGGTTTTGCCTTCCGGTGTTCCCAATTTGCTGTTGAACGGGGCATCAGGTATAGCGGTTGGAATGGCGACCAATATTCCTCCTCATAATTTGGGAGAATTAGTGGATGGGGTCTGTGCGTTAATCGATGATCCCGAAATCGATATCAAGGGGTTGCACAAACACATCAAAGGTCCTGATTTCCCCACAGGGGGAAAGATCATGGGAAAAGATATTCTATATCAAGTTTATGAGGAAGGAACCGGTTCGATACCTGTTGAAGGGGTTTATGAGGTTGACGAGGACCGGATCATTATCAATGAAATTCCCTATGGGGTTTGTAAGGCGGCGATGATTCAACAGATTGCTGAATACTTTAAAAAACAAGAAAAGAAAATGATTCGAGACATCCGGGACGAATCTGACAGAAACGGCATGCGTGTGGTCATCGAGATTGCAAAAGGGATCAACACAAAAGTGGTCTTAAACCATATCCTAAAACATTCTTATTTGAGAACCACCTTCCCGAGTAAACTGCTGGTTATAGACGAAAAGAAGAAACCGAAGGTTATGAATTTGAAACAGCTCCTGACTTCCTATGTTAATCACCGAAGGGAAGTTATCAGAAGAAAAGCGGATTTCGAATTGGATGCAGCCAGCAAGCGAGCCCATATTGTGGAGGGGCTGATTACCGCCATCCGGTCTATCGACACGACCATCGATATTATCCGTCATTCCGATGATCAACCGGATGCCATCAAGAATCTCATGGAGACCCTTGAGATCTCAGAGGAACAATCCAAGGCAATCCTGGACCTTCGTTTTGGTCGTTTGACCTCTATGGAGATCACAAAGTTAACCGATGAGCTAAAGGATTTGAATAAAACAATCAAGGAATTGAAGGAATTATTGGCCGATAAGACTAAGATAGATGAAAAGATAAAAGAATTGCTTTTACAAGTGAAAGAAAAGCATGATACGCCGAGAAGAACCCAGATAACCATTTCTGAAGCGGATGATGTGAATATTGAAGATCTCATCGAAGACGATGATATTGTAATCACGCTTACCAGTAGGGGATACACGCTTGTCACCGATCTGGACAGTTATAGGCGACAGAACAGAGGGGGCAGAGGTGCTAGGGGTATCCGAACAAGGGAAGAAGACTTTGCCCGCCACATCATGGTTACTTCAAGGCTTTCAAGTACGATGTTTATCACGTCTTTAGGAAAGGCTTATGTCATCAGGAATTATGAGATTGAAAATGCCTCCAAGGGAACTAAAGGCAAACATATTATGTCCTATATCAATCTTTCAGAGGGTGAAGTTGTTAAAAGTGTCCTCCAAATTGGACGAGAGTTTTCTGAGAAATTTGATATCATCTTCTTAACAAAAAATGGTAAAATAAAGCGAACATCACTGTCCAATTTTGCCAATGCGGGTCTTTCAGGCATCATCGGCATCAAATTGGAGGAAGATGACCAAGTTGTAGAGTGTGCGCTCTTGGATGTTGAAAATACGAATAAAAATCTGTTTTTAGGTACTTTGAGAGGAATGGCCATCAGAATTCCGCTGGAAGATGTGAGACAGATGGGTAGAAATACGCAGGGAGTAAAAGCCATTTCTTTAAAGAAAGAGGATAAACTGGTTTCCTTGTCAGCTGTTGACAGTGAAAGTGACAGAACGTCCATTCTCACCATTACAAGAAACGGTTACGGCAAACGGACATTTATTCAAGACTACCGATTACAAGCAAGAGGTGGAACAGGCATTAAAAATATGGCTTGGGCCCCAAGTTTAGGTGAAGTGGTTGCCGTTATGGCAGTTGAAGATACGGATGAAGTCATTACCGTTACCAAATCCGGATTTACCATTCGATTTAGTGCTTCGGATATCCGAGTGATGGGGAGAACCACTAGAGGCGTTAGAGTTGTGGATTTGGGAGACGATGATGAGGTGAGTTCGGTGGAAAGGATCATTGTCGACGATTAAACAAACTTCAAATGAGGTGAAAAGAATGTTGAAATGGGAAAAAAAAGGCGATTGGGTAGTTGTAAATTTGATTGGGGAACTGGATATGAGCAATGCCATCGACTTTAAGAATCAAATTATCAACGAGTTTGTTTCAAAAGGGGAGTTAAACATTGCTTTGGATTTTGAAAATATGGAATACATAGATAGTTCAGGGCTGGGTGTGATCGTAAGCCTTCATAAACGATGTAAACTGAATGGAGGGAGATTGGCGATTTTCTCGTTAAATGATACATTAACGAGATTGTTTAAACTAACCTCATTAGATAAGGCTTTAAATTTATATCCAAATATCGATTCACTAATTTCCAACGGTTAAGGAGTATGGCATTTTGAAAAAATCGATTCCCCTCCTGTTGATCATTTTTTTGTCATTGATCCTTTCAGGATGTTTCATATTAGAATTAATCCTGCCACCCATAGGTGGAGGAACTTCCAGGATTGCATTATATGTCAATTATAACGGTGTTCAATACACCGCTCATCGTTTGAGCGGTGTTGAATGCCTTATTAAAAAGGTGGAACTGCTCTCCAATGGTCAAGTAGTGAAAGAATTATCAGTAGAGAAATCACTTAACATCAACCTGCGGCCAACGGTGCAAATTGTATCGTTTTCATCGCTTCTAAATCTTCTCCAAGATACGAATATTGCTCAGTTCGAGTTTGAAAGGGATGCTGACTCGGATTTATCTTTGAAGAATCCCCAGATCAGATTAACGTTCTCACAGTCAGCCACTGCGGTTTACACATTGGAAAATGAAGCGGAAGAAACGACTTTTGCCACATCCATTGCCTTAACAATTCCAGCACAAGATTTGATAGTATCTGTTCCAATCAAGGATATCATCAACAATCAATATGTCAATAAAGGCACGTTATCTTTGCCCATTGGACAGACAACTTTGTATGTCATGTTAAATTTGGCGAATATCCCACCCATTAAAGAAATTACAGGGAATCCCGTTCCGGTGCAATTGACCAGAGGTTTTGTCAACAGTATTTCCATGATTCAAGACGATTCGATGCTTGTATATGGTACAATAGAAAACAACAGCGATGAAACCGATCCCGCATTGATTCGGGGAGAGAATTGGGTATTGAATTTTTACGATTATTACTTTAATGAAAAGGACTTTGTGATGTCCAGTTATTCGATGTCTGCTGAATCAGCAGAACAATATTATTACTTCATGGTTCCGTCAAACAATTATAATTCAACGATTTATTTGAGACCTCCAGGATTGGAAGATGAAGATGATTATTCAGTAGATGTGACCATAGGCGATCAAGAGCAAATAAAACAAGCTCCAAGGATTATTTATCCGCCTGAATAGGAATGATATGTGTTGATTTATACCAAACAAACCACGGAAAAAAACCGTCAGCTCAATCTCGGTGCCAAGCCGTTTCCAAAAAGAGAGACCGACCCAAAAAGAAAAAAAAGTTCGGTGAATTTTTTGTACTGGTTTGTTGTTGCCGTTTTATCAGCCTGGATGATCTATTTGAATGTGAACGTTTTTTTTGAATACTCTGAAGTCAAAGAAGAATACAATAAAGTCAAAGAAGAATACGAAATGAAGAAAGAGATTCTCAATCAGAAAGTTTTGGAATATGAGAGGTTAAAACAGAGATTAGATGAATACGAACAAGATAAGCAACCATAACATTCAATCATTTGACCATGATGCGTTTGTGGTTACCACTTCAATTAAACCTACTCAAGATGAAGTGATCAAGGCTATTTCACTATCAAAAGAATTGAATTCAAGATATGTTTCAAGAAGAAGCCTGAATAAATATAAACAGGCCCATCCTGTCATTTTTTATTATGTGGTTGAAAAGGAAGGGTTGAAAATCCGTTGGGAAGACGGAGAGTTCTTCTTTCATCCATCCAGTTCCAAAATGCGCATGAGAAACATTCGAAACAATCAGCATGATCATTTGATTGAGGCGTTGGATTTGAAAGGAGACGAAATCATTTTTGACCTAACCTTGGGGTTGGGAAGCGAAGCAATTCTTATGGCTGCGCACTTGATCACTGGAAAAGTTGTTGGTATTGAGGCCTCTAAACATATTTACACTATTGTTAAATACGGCATTCAAGATTATGTTGATCAATCGGCTTGGCTAAATGAAAGCTTAAAGCGAATTGAATTGATCCACTCGGATTACAAAAGTTGGATCAAAGAACAAGAAAGCCATTCCTGTGATTATTGCTATTGCGACCCGATGTTTGAAAACCCGGTTATGACCTCATCGGGCTTTAATCCGTTGCGTCCATTTGCTGTATATGATAAGGTTTCACAAGAAGATATTAACGAAATGAAGCGGATTGCCAAAAAATCCGTCATTCTCAAGGCCTTGTCCAAGGATTCTTTGTTCAATGAGATTCAGGTGGATGAAATACGAGGTAGCCGGACCAGTGGTGTCCTCTACGGCATTATTTACTGCTGATGAAAAAAATCCCCATTCTTTACGCCCCAACTGCCACAGGAAAAACGGCCATTTTGCTCAAACTGGCCGAAAGGGTTTCCCTGGATGTCTGTTCCATGGATTCCATGCAGATTTATAAAGAAATGGATATAGGAACAGCCAAACCCACGACAGAAGAACAACAGTTTTGTCCCCATCATCTCATCAATTTAATCCAACCTGATGAATCCTTCGACGTGAATCGATATCGAACCATGGCTTTAAAAAAGATTGAAGAATTAGAGCAAACGGGTAAGTGTTTTTTGTTTGCCGGTGGAACAGGATTATACATGGATGTTTTGCGTTACGGCTTGTTTGAAGGGGTGTCTAAGGATGATCAAATACGACAAGATCTTTTGTCTCAGGAAGCAGAATATCCCGGTTTTTTAAGGCGAGCGTTGTTCCGCATCGATCCAACAAGCGCCGAAAAGATTCATCCCAATGACCTCAAGCGAACCGTTCGAGCATTGGAAGTGTATTATTTAAGCGGCAAGACCTTCAGCGAGTTGGGTCAATCAAGAGTCCCGGATGAGCGCTTCCAACTAGTTTTTCTCATTCCTGATCGAGAGAAACTTTATGAGCGAATCAATTTACGGGTTGAACAAATGGTTGAGAGGGGACTCGTGGAAGAAACAAGGCAATTGATGCAGAAATATCCATCAACTTGTCAGTCCATGAAAGCAATCGGTTATCAAGAAACCATCGGATATTTAAACGGTCATTTTGCTAATAAAGGTGATTATCTGGAAACGTTGAAAAAGAACACCCGTCACTTTGCCAAACGGCAAATGATTTGGGCTCGACGTTATCAACAAACCCTGAATATCGAAATGTACGATCGATCAGATCAATCAATCATTTTAGAGATGGAGAAATTATTTTTTTAACCTTTCATTTATTGAAATTATCTATCAAGTGTGGTATACTACCGTTGCTTGAACCGGAGAGGTGGCCGAGTGGCCGAAGGCGCTTGCCTGCTAAGCAAGTGAGGACGTATGTTCTCCGAGGGTTCG
>CAYYNI010000010.1:0-22226 GCA_964472765.1 uncultured Thermotogaceae bacterium
CGTTACACTGCGGATGTGAAGGTTGGGCGTTCAAATCGCCCCGAGCACGCCAAGACGAAACGATACTATATTATAGAGAGGGCGATTGATGCGTCCTTTTTTTCTTGTTTTTTTACTCGTTTTAATCATTCCAATATTCATCGCCTGTGATAATAAGCATTGCCTGGTATATTTTAGGGGAGAGGGGATCAAAGACCAAACCCTCTTATTTATTTCACAGGCGAAAACCAGTTTGGATATCTGTGTTTACGCCATCACAGACCGGCAAATCATTGACGAACTGTCCCAAAAAGCAAATCAAGGTGTTCGGGTTCGAATTTGTACGGATAATGCCTATCCTTTGGTTCTTCCTGATGCTAAAATCGTTTATGACTCACAGGGGTTGATGCACAATAAATACATGATTGCCGATTCCGAAAGGGTCTGGTTCGGCTCCACCAATCTAACGCCCACCAGTCTTGAAGACCATGAAAACAACGTGTTGATTAGTACGGATAACTCCTTAAAGGAAGCTTTTCAGCAAAATTTCGATCAATGTTTTTCCGGATTGTATAAAGAGAGTAGGAAGCCACTTGGATTCAAGATGATCCGCTTTTCTCCTGAAGAAGACTGTTTTGACTTCCTTTTAGATGAATTGTCGCATGCGAAAAAAAAGGTGTATATAGCCATGTATGCCTTCAGCGATAATCGAATTGCCCATTATCTGAAAATCCTCTCTTCAAAGGGAGTTCAAATTTCAATCTTGGTAGATAAAGACTGGAATATGTCCAGTGTTTACAGTGATATTGATGATATGTCCCGATATGCATTTGTACGGTTGGATGTTTGTGATGCTTTGCTGCACGAAAAGTTCGTCGTCATCGACGAACGTGTGGTAATGACTGGTTCGTACAATTACACTGCTTCAGCGCAGACTCGAAACGATGAATTCATTTTTAAAACAACTGACAAATACATTGTTCAGCGGTTTATTCAGCATTTTTTGACTCTTTGGGAAGCATCAGGTCAAAGATAACCAGCTCCGGCGGGCAGTTGAAACGTCCGGGAAACCACTGCCCTACACCCCTAGTCACGAAGATAAGTGTGTCCTCATATTCATATTGACCCGCATAGAATGTAATATTCCTGCCGTTTCTTATGTCTAGCAGTTTTTTTGTCAAATACGGAATGACGTATTGTCCCCCGTGAATATGTCCGGCTAAAACCATGTCGTATTGCCGGATCACATCGGGTTTGTCTTCTAGTCCAATGGGCGAATGGATGAGTAAAACGGATAGGTCCGGTTCTTCACGATCATCGACAAGATGTGTCTGAGAGAGAAAATAATGGGATTCCAGTCCGGTAATGGCGATTTTGAACCCTTTGATTTGTTCATAAATGGTTTCTTTTTCAACTAACGTAATGCCTAAATTTTCAAATCGTTGTTTCATGTGTACCGGTGCGTATTCTTCCCAGTTGCCAAAGTTGGTGTAAACCGGCCCGATTTGTTTCAGGCGATTAAAGAAGAATTCTAAATCGTGAACATCTGTGAATTTTGCCAAAGCGTCTCCGCCAAAAAGAATCAGGTCAGGATGGTAGCTTTCAATGGTTTTCAGTAATCTGTCATGGAAAGCTCGGTATTTGAACAGATGAAGGTCGGCAAAAAAGGCGATGCGACATTCGTTATCAAGGGGGTACAAAGCCGGGCTTTCACCGTTGCCAATATAGGTAATGTCCAGTCGATTGGGTTCGATAAAAAAAACATACAGTACTAAGATTACGAGCAACAAGAATAATATTAACAGCAACTTTCGTTTTTTGTTTTTCATGATTTAGCTTCCTTGGATTTTTCTTTTGCCTGCATATCTTTTACCCTTAATAAAGAGTGTTGTAGATCTTCTTCGATGATTTTCAATTTATTCAGGTTGATTTTATAATTGTTATCCGATGAGATGCACTTCCTGAGATCCAGGCTTCTTCTGAGACAATTGTACGCTGCTTCACGGACTACAAAATCTATCTCAGCGCCAGTCAGTCCATGGAGTTGTTCGGTGAATTTTTCATTGTCAATGCTTGAGCAAAGGGGCATGTGCCTGGTTTTGATCCTGAAGATATCTCGGCAACCCTTTTTGGTTGGTTTATTGATAAAAAGGGTGTAATCAAATCTTCCCGGTCTTAGTAAAGCCATGTCCAATGATTCATGCCTGTTGGTGGATGCAATGACACAGACTTTTCCATAGTCTTCTATGCCATCCATCAGGGACAGCAGTTGGGTGACAAACCTGGATTCACTTCTTAAATTCTCGCTGGAGGATCGTTTTTGAGCGACCGCATCAATTTCGTCAAAGAAGATGATGGAAGGCTGTTTTTCCCTGGCATCTGCAAAAACCGTTCTTAAATTGGCCTCTGACTCTCCCAGGTATTTGTTTAACAGTTCCGGACCTTTAATGGAAATGAAATGAGCGTTGATTTCATTGGCTATCGCTTTGGCGATCATCGTTTTACCGCATCCCGGCGGGCCGTACAGCAGGATTCCTTTATGGGGTTTGATCCCCATATACCGAAACAATTCGGGTCGCTTTAAAGGTAATTCAATGACCTCACGGATGCTTTGAATGACCTCATCGATGCCGCCGATATCCGAAAAACTAACCGGTGGAATATTTCTGTTTGCATCTTCTATCTCAACTTTTTGGCCTTTCAAATTGGGCTTAATGCCGATAGCTTCCAGAATATTGCTTTCTGAAACGACTTTTTTGTACTTAACCTGCCACCTTTTATCAATACGCAAGTCCACCTGATCCGGTAATGCATGAAGTAATTTTTCTACTGTTTCCATCCTGAAAAACGGGCAATGATGGACATATTTGTTCTCCAATTCCAGTTGAAGCCCTTCTCTGATATCATCCTTTGAGATGATCCACAGGTTTTCCTCCTCGAAATACCCAAAATCAAACCAATAAACCCTTTCCTCGGAATAATCCTTGATCTCCTCAACGGAAGAAGTGTCAATAACATTCAACAACCGGCATCCCCAAAGCGAGTCCGCACAATACCCTTCGCCTTCTCCCGAATCTGCTCGATAAAAACCGCATCGATAAATCCTTAAGACTTTGATCATTTCTTGGTAGTCTACAGATTTTCCCTGCAATAGCATAGCGGCTGAATCCCAATCTTTGATCAGAGCTACCAGCCTGCCAATATCAGATGTTTTAAAGGAAAACTCCTCTTGATCAATTACGGCAAAATTTTTAGGGTTAACCATAGAGGCCACGTTATGCTGATCAAACCCACGAATGAGACTCACCGCTTCTTTATAGTACCAGGATTCTTCTTCCTTAAATTCCACATAAAAATAAAGTTCTTGATTTTGTTCGATTGAAAATACCTCCTTCGGTTTCATTCATCTTGATTATAGCATTAAGTATCTTGTGATTGAGATTAAAAAATACTTCTTCTGAACATAATTTTCAGACTATAAGCAATCACTTTGTCAGCGTCATTGTGAACTGCAAAATATGTTATAATAATATCATAACAACAAACCGTTTTCAGGGGGTAAAGGTGATGAAAAAATTAGACAGGAGTTTGCCTGTCCCGTTGTATTACCAATTATATAAAGAACTAAAGAAAAAGATACTCAGTTCGGAATTAAAACCAGGGGATGGACTGAGCAGTGAGTTTGAGTTTTGTAAACAATACAAGATCAGCCGATTGACTGTTAGAAAGGCCTTGGAAGAATTAAGCAGAGAGGGTTTGATTACACGTTCCAGAGGCCGAGGGACTTTTGTTTCTCAAAGTAAACAAGAGGAAAATCTGACCCAACTTCAGGGGTTTACCGATGAGGTTGAAAGTCAAGGACAGCATACCAGTTCGATTGTGTTGGAAAACCGTCTGATAGAGCCACCGCCGGAGGTTGTTCAGTGCTTTGCCATTGCTGATGATACACCTGTCATATTCTTAAAACGCCTAAGATTGGTTGATAACTCACCTATGGCTATTGAATCCGCTTATTTCAACACAACTCTCAACCCCAGATTGCTCAAGCTAATCCAAATGGACATGGAGAATCACTCGGTCTACCATTTCTTTAAACACGACTTGGGAATTGTTTTGGAGTATGCAGATGAAATCATTGAAGTTCATAAACCTGTCGAAGGGGATAGGGAAATGCTAAAGATTAAAAGTGATGATTGCGCAGTTCTCAGGCGACGCTATACCTATATCACAGAAAACAGGTGCATTGAATATGTCATTTCGCTTTATCGTGGCGATAAATACAAATTTAAGGTACGACTGGGAACGGGATGTGTGACAAAATGACGATCAAAGATATTGCGATGGAGGCCATTGAGGCAAAACTTTTTCCGGGGGTTGCTATCGGTGTTACCGATTCTTCACAAACAGTTTACTCCCAGGTTTTTGGAACAATAGATGAAAAAAAACCAACAACCGAAGATACTTTGTATGACATTGCCAGCTTGACAAAGGTGACAGCCACGCTTCCCACTGTCTTAAAACTCGTACAAAACGGGGAAATCGACCTTTTTGATAAAGTATCGGATTACATCGAATTTACAGATAGAGAGACGCAAATATGGCATCTTCTCAGTCATACATCCGGCATGCCCCCCTATTCTGCAGCGTATCAATACAAAAGTTCCCGTGATGAGATCCTTCATGAGATAAAAATGGAACTGTTTAAGACAGCTCCCGAAAAACAGGTGGTTTACTCTTGCCTCAATTATATTCTGCTGATGACTATCGTAGAAAAAGTCACCGGCGGGTTCAAGGATTTTGTCGGTAAAGCTATTTTTAAACCTTTGGAAATGGACCATACGATGTATAATCCCTCTAAACAGTTCAATATCGCCCCCACTTCAATCCGAAATTCTCAGCGGCTGATTGGTGAGCCGGATGACGAGTTGGCTTATTCCTTAAAGGGCCTCAGTGGTAATGCCGGCTTGTTTTCAACTTTACAGGATCTTTTAAAGTATGCCAGAGAGCTTTTGAATCCTTATAAAGTGTTCTCAAAGCCGACAATTCAATTGTCTCTGAGAAGATGGACAAAGGGTATTGCTGGAGATGAAAAAGGGTTGGGATGGATGCATTACACACCTGCCAGCTCGGGCGGGTGTCTGCTTTCTGATAAGGCTTTTGGACACACCGGATTCACCGGAACCTCTTTGTGGGTTGATCCGGATTCTAATCTTGCTATTGTCATTTTATCAAACCGGTGTTTCTATTCCAGGCACGAGAGAATCGCCGAAATGCTTCGTTTTAGAAGAAGAATTTCAAATCATTTGGTTTCATCCTTAACAATGGGGGAAAAGCTATGAAAAAGATTATCGCAACCATGTCCGGAACCTCCTGTGACGGACTCGATATCGTCTATTGTGAAATTGAAGGTTCCTACACTCGTACGAATCTCATTCGGCACATTTTTAGCTATCAACCCTATGATGAAGAATTGAGCGAGAAACTGAAAATACTGACTTCTGGAAAGGCCAATGTCGGACAAATAGCCAGGGCGAATGTATATTTGGCTCAAATACAGGCACAGATGATCAATCGTTTCATTCAGGAAAACGATTTGAAAAACGTGGAACTCATTGTCAGTCATGGACAAACCGTCTTTCACGACACCAATCCCTCAGATGAGCCCTTAATGCCAAAGTGTACTTTTCAAATTGGAGACGGGGATTATATCTCTTGCTTAACGGGCATTCCGGTTCTTTCGGATTTGCGGATGAAGGATATGGCGGTTGGGGGGCAAGGGGCACCTTTGGTGGTCTATACGGATTACATCCTCTTTTCATCCAATGAGGAAAGTGTGGGACTGCAAAATATTGGCGGTATAGGCAATATCACCGTTCTTCAGAAAAATTCCGGCCCTGATGAGATCATTGCCTTTGATACCGGTCCGGGAAATATCTTAATCAATCAAGCTTGTGAACATTATTTGGGGGTAGCGTACGATAAGAACGGCCACTATTCAAAGAACGGTCGTGTGATTCCCCGGTTGCTGTCCTTTTTATGGGAAAACGAAAAAGATTATTTTTCAGCTCCTCCTCCCAAATCAACAGGCAGGGAGATTCGGTATAATCAAGATTACTTTAAAAAAATAGTTGATTTTTCTAATGAGAACGGATTTTCCATTGATGACATCATCAAAACCGTTGTGGAATTTACGGCTCAAACCATGGTGCACTCCTACAAAAAGTATGCCTTTGAACCGGATCGGTTGATCGTATCTGGAGGAGGGTCAAAAAACACCACATTGATTGAAGCAATCAAACACAATCTCATTCATTCTGAGTTAACCATCATGGACGAATCCCTCAATGATGCCAAAGAGGCCATCGCTTTTGCCTTGATGGGAAATGAATATTTGAATCACCACTATGCCAATATCAAAAGCGCTACCGGGGCATCTCGATCCGTTCGATTGGGGAAACTCTCCATTCCGGATTAACGAGCCCCCATATCATGAGGAGCTGATAGGATGCTGGATTTTATCAAGATTTATCTCACTTCGTTTGTTGTTTTTTTTGTCATTGATCTGATCTGGCTGGGTGTTATAGCCCAAAAGCTTTACTCCAAATATCTGGGGTATATTATGAAGGAAAAGCCCGATTGGATGGCTGCTATACTGTTCTACCTTTTGTATATCATCGGACTGGTTTTTTTCGTTATCAACCCGGCATTGGAAAAAAGCAGTTGGCAATACGCTCTTTTTGCAGGACTATTTTTTGGATTTATCACTTATGCCACATATGATTTAACCAACCTGGCAACACTCAAGGATTGGCCCTTGACCATTACGATCATTGATCTGATCTGGGGAAGTGTTTTGGGAGCCTCTGTATCTGTAGTCACCTATGCCATTATAAAGGGGTTTGGTTGGATAGGGTAAATGAATGGTTAGAAACTGTAAAAAACCATCCCGATAATGCCTGAGAGAGTAATGATGATAATAGGATGGATTTTTGTTTTCCAGATTAAGAATAAAGAAAAGCCCAAAATGATGAGGCTGAAATAATCACTAATGGCATCTAAACTGATCGTAAAGGCGGCATTGATAATTAAAGCGATTATAACCGGTCTCAGATAATGAAGAATGGAATTCGTCATTAAGGGATTGGTCACGGATTTCATGTAAATGGCCAGGATATTCACTAAAATAAAAGAAGGCAAGATAACAGCTATCGTTGCCATCAAGGCCCCAGGAAATGAAGCGATTTCATAACCGATAAATGTGGCGCTGTTAACGGCAATCGGACCAGGGGTCATTTGGGCTATGGCTATGATATCCACAAATTTTTCCTTGGACATCCAACCATTGTTCATCAATTCTGTTTGAATTAATGAAATCATCGCATAACCCCCGCCATATCCAAAAAGACCTATCTTGAAAAACGATAAAAATAAACCCCATAAAATATCCATTGAACACCAAGCCTCAATTCTTACAACTGTTGCAATCCGATTTTTTCTTTTTGTAATACTTATTGTACAAAAACACAATCGTACCGATCGCAAAAGAAACCATAATCAATAAAATGGGATTAATCGAAAAGAGTATGCTGACTAAAGTAGCGGCTATTAAGATGACGATCATTGCCACATCCCATTTTAAATGCGTGGCAATGTTGATTGCGGCATAAATAATCAATGCCACCACGGCAGGACGGATCCCTTTAAAGATATTTTGAACAATTTCTATTTCACTGAACGTTGAAAAAAACATAGCGATACCCAAAATAATCAGGACTGAAGGCAAGGCAACCGCAATGACACTGACCAGTGATCCGACGATTCCCATGACATCATGACCGAAATAAACTGCCAAATTGAACGCAATCGCTCCCGGAACAGATTGAGTCAAAGCGATGGAGTTGATAAAATCTCTCTTTTTAACCCAATGATGTTTGTTTACCAGTTCTTTTTCCATCAAAGGAATCATAGCAAACCCGCCGCCGAAAGTGAAAAGACCAATTTTGAAAAAGCAACCAAACAATTTCAACAATTTGAGTTTTTCCTGACTATTCATGAGATTCTCCTAAAAGGCGTATTTCAATGGATTCACGAAGATGTCCATTTGGAAGCAGCTCATTCCGTAATCTTTTACACGATTATCATACCACGATTTAAATAAAAATTTTAACCGATTCAAGGGATTGATTCTCTACAACACTGGCATATGCCGTAGCTGGATTGAGCAGGTGGGAGTTGTTTTAATTTTTGTTGGTTTTGTAGTATGATAAACAATAAATGCGGAAAAAGCCTGTTATCTGGAATTGGAGGGGGAATTGACTAAAGGAACGGTTTTTAACATCAAACGCTATTCCATACACGATGGGCCAGGCATCCGAACGACAGTGTTTTTAAAAGGCTGCCCTTTAAGATGCGTCTGGTGTCATAATCCTGAGGGAATTCAGCCCGGTCTTTCCTTCTTCTACGATGCGAAACACTGTTTGAATTGTCTGAGCTGTGTTCGCATTTGTCCTCAGGAATGTATTGTTGTAAAAAAATCTTTACAGATCGATCTTGATCGATGTGTTCATTGTGATGCTTGTGTCAAGGTATGTCCGACTAACGCTTTAAGTAAAAATGGCGTGATATATACGACTGAGGAATTGATGGGGGTTATTTTAAAAGATGTCGCCTTTTACGACGAATCGGGTGGTGGCGTGACTTTTTCAGGCGGAGAACCTCTTTATCAATTTGAGTTTCTGCTGGAAATGCTCAAAAAATGTAAAACGAATGGGATCCATACAACGGTGGATACCTCCGGTTTTTGTTCACCTGATAAAATTCAGCAAATAAAAGATTATACAGATCTTTTTCTCTACGACATCAAGTTTTCAGATGATCATTTACACATAAAATATACCGGTGTCTCCAATGCATCCATCAAAGAAAATTTGGCGTATCTGATTTCTCAGGGTAAAAAGATTTGGATCAGGATACCGGTTATTCCCGGCTTGAACAATAAAGATGAACATGTGAAAGGGATTATCGAATGGTTGAAAACATCCGGATATAACGGAAGGGTTCATCTATTAGCATATCATGATTTATCTTCGGTTAAAGAGAAAAAAATGTTGGAGTATAGGGATCAAAATAGAGCTGATTCATCGATCGACAGGCAAAAGATGAATATAGAATATATCCGGGAAAAGTTCCTTGCTCAAGGTTTTGAAGTAATGATTGGAGGTTGAAAATGAACGAGAGAATCAAGCGATTAAGAGAACACAGTTACACGCAAAAGCCCCATATCTCATCGGAACGAGCAAGGCTGGTTACCGATTTTTACAAAGAAAATAACGGAAAATATTCAACCCCGATGATGCGTGCAATGAATTTTAAGAATCTGTGTGAGCATCAGACCCTATACATCGGAGAGGATGAATTGATTGTCGGAGAAAGAGGTCCATTCCCAAAGCATGTTCCCACATTTCCGGAACTGACTTGCCATAGTCTTGAAGATTTAAGAGTTCTTGATCAACGTCCTATGACCTCTTATCATGTATCGAAGCAAGACATCGAAATTTATGAGAAAGAGATCATTCCCTTTTGGAAGGGAAAAACTATCCGGGATCAAATTGTTCCCAACATGAGTGAGGAATGGAAAAGCTTGTATGATGCCGGTGTTTTTACTGAGTTTATGGAGCAACGGGCTCCGGGGCATACCACCCTTGACGGTAAGATTTATTTGATGGGAATGTCTGATTTCAAGCTTAGAATCCAAAAGGTCAAAGATGCCCTTGATTATCTGTCAGACGAGAAAGCCTATGACAAATCCCAGGAATTGGATGCTATGATGATTTCCTGTCAGGCTATTGAAATCTTTGCCATTCGACACGCCCAATTAGCCGAACAGATGGCGAAGATGGAACCCAAAGGCGAACGTTTAGAAGAATTGCTTGAGATTGCTCGAGTGTGCAGAAAGGTTCCTGCAGAAAAGCCTGAAACACTTCACGAGGCCATTCAGATGTATTGGTTTATTCATCTGGGTACTGTGATGGAATTAAACGGCTGGGATGCAATGAATCCGGGACATTTGGACCAGCATCTTTTTCCGTTTTACAAAAGGGATTTGGAAAGGGGCGATATCGATCGAAAGAAGGCCAAAGAGCTTCTGGAATGCCTGTGGATCAAATTTAATAATCAAACTGCTCCCCCAAAAGTTGGGGTGACGGCTCTGGAAAGCGGCACTTATAATGATTTTACCAATATCAATATCGGTGGTCTGCGGGCAGATGGCAGTGATGGGGTGAATGATCTATCTTACTTGTTACTGGAGGTTATTGATGAGATACATTTGCTACAGCCGGGTTGTAACATACAAGTCAGCCGAAGAACACCGGATGGTTTCTTGAAAAAAGCCTGCGAGTTGATCCGAAAGGGCTACGGTTATCCCAGTGTGTTTAACGCAGATGAAACAATTATGGAGATGGTCAGGGTTGGTAAGACCGTTGAAGATGCCAGGGAAGGTGGTTGCAGTGGGTGTATCGAAACCGGTGCTTTTGGAAAAGAGGCTTATATCCTTACCGGATATTTAAATATCCCTAAAATTCTTGAACTGACATTGAATAACGGGATAGATCCTTTAAATGGCAAAAGGGTTTCCATACAAACGGGTGAACCCGAGGATTTGAATCAATACGACATACTTTTAAAGGCATTTAAAAAGCAGTTGGAGTATATTGTAGAGGTAAAAATCAAAGGAAATAATTATATTGAACGTGTCTATGCTAACCAAATGCCGGCACCTTTTCTAAGTGTTTTTATCAGTGATTGCATTGAAAATGCAACCGATTACTACAATGGCGGTCCCAGGTATAACACGAATTATATCCAATGTTGCGGGATCGGAACAATCACCGACAGCCTTTCTGCGATCAAACACCATGTCTACGATGAAAAGCGCCTGGTGTTAAAAGACTTGATTGCTGTTTTGAACAGGAACTTTGAAGGGGAGGAGATTCTCAGAAACTATTTATTGAATAAAACACCTTTTTACGGCAACGACGAAGATGAAGCGGATGACATCATGCGTGAAATCTTTGACATGCTTTACGAAACAATCGATGGGAAAAAGAACACAAAAGGATCCTTTTACCATATGAACATGCTTTCCACAACTTGTCATGTTTATTTTGGTAAAAAGTTGGGGGCTACCCCGAACGGTAGGCTACGGTTTCTACCGGAGTCTGATGGCACATCACCCTCTCACGGGGCAGATAAAAACGGTCCTACGGCGGTTATAAAGTCACTGTCTAAAATGGATCAGGTGAAAACGGGGGGGACATTGCTCAATCAGCGTTTTCTTCCTTCAGTCATCAAAGGAGAGGACGCCATTGATAAATTGTTAAGGTTGATCAGAACCTATTTCCGGCTAAACGGTCATCATATTCAATTTAACGTGGTGGATTCCAAAACGTTACGAGAGGCCCAGAATAATCCAAATGAGTATCGAGATTTACTGGTAAGGGTTGCCGGATACAGCGACTATTTTATTGATCTGGATGAATCTCATCAAGAGGAGATTATTGCAAGGACGGTTCAAGAAGAACTATAAAAAAAAACCGGAAAGCTTCCCTGCTTTCCGGCCATCGTTAAAATTTTCCGGCTTGTTACTGTAAACAATCCCCAGAAAATATCAAGGAGATTTCACATTCCTAGAAAAATGATGTTTTGTTCTTCTCAAGGGGTTTCATCAAATAGCTCTTTGTTTACACCATTTTTTCGGATGAAGCTGATCAAGCTTTAGCGAGTCTTTTGTTTTTGCTGTCAACCAACGAATAATCGCTACATTACTGAGGGTGGGATATAGCGAGTTTCTGGTTTAAAAATCTCCCTGGGTTCTTCCAATCTGAATGAACCTATCTTCATTGTACTACATTTGAACTCATATTTGATGACTGATAGTATAAGTTTTGTAACTCTTAAAGTAAAAATTTTCTAAAAAAGCATTCTTATCTGTGAAAATTCTGTAATTATCAGGATGCTAAAAGATTATAATCAAGTGTTCTCACACAAAGTAATTCGATTTCTACCGTTGTTCTTTGATTGATAAAGAGCCATATCTGCGAGGTTAACGTAGTATTCCACCGGTTTTTCATACTCCGGGACCAGTGAGCATGCACCAATACTAACAGTGATGACGTTTGAAACTTTGGAATACTGATGTGGAATGGAAAGGTCAACAATTGCCTGAAGCATATCAGCTGAAATTTTTTGCATACCTTGTTTATCCGTATCGGGGAGTATACACAAAAATTCTTCCCCGCCAAAACGACCTACAATGTCAGTTGGTCTTTTTAAAGTGCTCGAAAGGGCTTGAGCGACTGCGTGAAGGGTAATATCACCGGCTAAATGACCGTAATTATCGTTGTAAAGCTTGAAAAAATCGATGTCAAGCATACTGAAGCCTATCGATGTTTGATTTCGAACCGCTCTTTTGATTTCCCTTTCAAATACTTCCATGATGCCTCTTCTATTAGCAATTCCGGTTAGCCTGTCGGTGTTGGATAACTGCAGCAACTTGTCCCGATTTTGTTTCATTTGAAGGTGGTTTCTGACTCTTAATTTGACAATATCGATATTGAAGGGTTTTCGAATATAATCTACGGCTCCTAAATTCAGACCTTCGGATTCATTACCGGTGTCATTTAACGCAGTAACGAAGATAACAGGAATATTCTTAAGCTCTTCATCTTTTTTTAATTCCTCGCAAACTTCAAATCCGTTCATACCAGGCATCATCACGTCCAGGAGGATGAGATCGGGCTTCATCTCTTTGGCAATTTTTAATGCTTCTTCACCACTTTTTGCGAATAAGGTATTGTATTCGTCTTTTAAGGTGGCGTTGAGTATGATAATATTCTGAGTTACGTCATCTACGATCAAAATGGTCTGTTTTTCGCTCATGATTCGATCCTCACTTTGTACTTTCGTGATTTGAAGTGATTTTCTTTAATTCTTTGTAAGCTTCTTGATAATTTAAGGCGTTCACTTTTGGTTTGAGTGTTTTAACGAGTTCTGAATAGCCTAATTGACCGAGCGTTTGTTGGTTTTCGTTGAGATAATCGATAGCAGACAGTTCATTTTTGATCAGCATTTCTTCTAATGATCGAATAATCGCTGTCAATTCATCGTTAGATTTACTATCCGGTGTTGTCATAGTAGTAAAATCCTTGCTTTCTATGTGATTCATGGGGTTCCAGAATTCAGAAATTTTTTTAATCAATTGATATTTTTTTAGTGGCTTGGTCATAAAGGAATCCATACCTGCAGCATAGCATTCTTTTTCCTGTTCTTTGGATGCAGTTGCGGTCAGAGCCAAGATAATTGACCGTTTACTCTTGTTGTTTTCCTCTTCTTCTCTAATGAGTTTTGTAGCAGTTATCCCATCTAATACCGGCATAAAGAGATCCATTAATATCATGTCGGGTTGTTCTGTTTTTGCAAGGGTAACCGCTTCTTCCCCGTTAGTTGCTTCTAGTATTACTATATCCTGATCATATTCTTTCAAATATTCCCTGAATAAATAACGGCTCATCTCCATATCATCCACTATTAAAAATGTTGGTTTGTGTGGCTTTAATTCAAGGTTTGTTTGTAAGGTTTTTCCAAGAATAAAAGACTTGTCCACAACAGGCCTTTTTGGGATAGTCGCATCATCGTCAGTGCGTTTAAATTTTGTTTGAATGTGGAAGTAAAAGGTTGATCCTTTAGACGGTTCACTTTTGAAGTGAATCGTGCTGCCCATTATTTTGGCAATCTTTTGGGATAGCACCAATCCAAGCCCGGTTCCACTGAATTTTTTTGTTGTGGAAGCATCACCTTGTGAAAACGCCTTAAACAAATTTCGTTGCTGCTGCTGATCCATCCCAATTCCCGTATCTCTGATTGAAAATGAGAATTGTCCATTCTCATTGGAGAGAGGGGTAAATCCGACTTTTAGTTCGATTTCGCCAGATTCGGTAAATTTTAACGCATTGGAGAGTAGATTCAAAAGTATTTGCTTTAATCGAGCACCATCGACAAAAGCGTATTTTGGCATATCATGTTCAATGGTTGACATGAATTTCAGCCGTTTTTTTGAAAGGGATTGTTTGAACATCTCAACGGTTTCTTCAATGATTAGCGTAATGTCACAAAAGGTTTCATCCAACTGTATTTTATCTTCCGTCATCTGTGAAAAATCCAGAATGTCGTTAACGATTTCTAATAAAACCGTCGCATTATCATTCACACTGTCTATATAATCCTTTTGTGTGGTGGTTAAAGGCGTATTTTTTAGCAGGTCTGTAAATCCAATGATACCATTTAACGGTGTTCTGATTTCATGACTCATATTCGATAAAAACTCCGATTTTGCTTTTTCGGCTTTTTCAGCCTTGTTTTGTGCCTCTTTTAATTGGGTGATATCGATGCTGGTTGCCATGATACACTCTTTGCCATCGTAGTGCATGACTTTTAAGTTGATTTTGAGCCACAAATCTTGGCCATTTTTTCGTTTTAAACGCCATTCGAATTCTTGAGGCCCTACTTTGGAGGTCATTCTAATCCATTGTATTGCTTCATCGTATGAATATGGGGGTTCATTGACGAAGGTTTTAAATGCCATTTCACCTTTATGATGCACGCCAAAAAGTATTAATGCCTGGTGATTGGCTTCGATAATTTCTCCTGTCAGCGGATCATGAATGATGATGGCTACCGGAGAATCCCAGAAGAGAGAGCTAAATTGTTTTTCGCGTTTTTCAAGTTCTTCAGCGGCCTGTTTTTGTTCGGTAGTATCTCGTATAAAAACGACCAATCGTGGTTTATTGACTCGAAAAAGAGTTACGCTAATGGCGACATCCAAAAGTTCGTTGTTCTTTTTTTTGAGCTTTGTTTGAAATCGGTCATATCCCTTTGTTAAAATCATTTGTTTGTGCTGGTTTGTTTGTTCTATTGTTTCTGCCGTTTCAAGATCCCGGATGTTTAACGCCAACAGGGTGTCTTTATCATATCCCAACATCTTACAAAAAGCCGTATTCACCCTAATGAGATTGCCATTTAAATCAGTGATGCAAAAACCATCAATGGTTGTTTCCAAAATGGTGTTTAATTCCTTTTCTTTAGCCCTGTTAGCTGTGATATCCCTTGCGGCTGCATATATCACGTTTTCATACGGATGTGAGCGCCATTCTAAGATTCTGTACTGTCCTGTACTGGAAAGATATCGGTTGGTAAAATTAATCACGTCTTCCTGATTTTTTAAACGTTGAATAGCCTCTTTTGTTGGTTCTATATCATCCGGATGGACAAAATCAAGAAAATATCGTCCTTCCAATTCTTGAATAGGATAACCCAGTACATGTTCCCATTCATTATTTAATGTGATGAATCGCCCTTGATTATCGGCTATACACAACAGATCCAAGTTGATCAAAAAAAAGTTTTCGTATTGATTGAGCTTTTTAAAGTCAACGGTTAGGTCCATAAAAACGAAAGACAAGAATTCTTTTTGAGGAGAAAATATAAACACCCGATACCATTGATCCCGTTTTTTGAAATAGTGATCAAAGGTATGTGAACCGCCTTGAATGGCTAACCGGCCAAAAAGTTCGATTTGTTCCTCAAAGAAGGGTATTTGATGATGATCCAAATGAGCAATCTTTTGGTTCAGAAGATCATCAATTTCCAAGCCCATCAGAATTCCGTATTGTCGATTGGCTTTGACCAATTGAAAGTCAACGGGTTTGTTGGGGATCTTTTTGATTTTGTAATAAGCATATGGAAACGGAAATGCTTCCAGTGTCTCAATAAAATCCATGGGGTTCATTTTTCCTCCAAACAGACCGGCAATAATTTAGAGATGATTTGTAACGTCCTATATAATATTATTCTGATTATACCATCAAAAGGGAGATACACAAAGGAACTCAGAGAGCCTTTTTTTAATAAGTCAGGGGTAAATCCAACAGAATAGTGATAGGTCAATCGGATATTCAAAATTTCAAAGTGTTTTCAGGCTTATGTTGCTCGTACACTTCTTTTAATTCAGGACATAAAAATGCTTCTACGAGCTTGTTTTCATAAAGGATACCGGCACATTGTCTGATATCCTGTACAGCCTCTTCGTAGGTCATTTTATTTCTGTAAGGTCTATCACTGGTCATGGCGTCGAAACTGTCTCCTAATGATATAATTCTGGATTCTAACGGTATCTCTTCGCCTTTTAGACCATCGGGATAACCGGATCCGTTCCAGCGTTCATGGTGATATCGAACATAAAGGGAGATTTCTCTCATACCTTTGGTTTCCTTTAGTATTTCTTCACCCTTTTCAGAATGCTTTTTGATTTCATTGAATTCTTCAGGAGTTAATGGGGAAACTTTATTCAAGATGGCACGTGTGATGAATATTTTTCCCAAATCGTGAACCAGGCTTGCCCAATAGATTCTATTGATGGTGGCTTTCGGAAGGTTCATTCTTTCTGCCAAAAAAGTGGAATAAGCGGCAACTCTTTCTGAGTGACCTCTTGTATAAGCATCGTAGTATTCAATGGCTTTGACTAAGGACAAGACAATATTGGTTTGGAATTCCTCTTTTTGTTTTGCGGAATGCTTTAGTTCCAAAAAGGAGGCAGCTATTTTTGAGATAGAGTTCAAAACCGCTTTGGTTTCCTCTGAGAAATTTTTGGAGCTTTCTTTGGCTATATCTAGAGACAGATTTCCAAAAAACTCTCCTTCCAAGTAAAAAGGAGATATCAAAGATTGTTTGAACGGCTTTACCGCTTTTCTTAACAAATCGGCATCCTTTTTCCCGAAATCCTGATCGTAATGATCGTAAAGCCCATCGACAATTTCAGTGCTTTTCTTTAGGTTAATGTTTTTCATTTTCAAATTGAGTTGGGTTAAAATCTTCAGATCATGACCGATGGCTGAAATAAACTGCCATTTTCCATTTTTGATCAAAGCGATGGAACCACAATCTGCTTCATCGATGATGGCCATGGTTTTTTTAAGAAAAAGGTCTAAAAAGTCCTTTTCGTTGTAATCCTGAACACCCAAAGTTCCGGCGATATGCACTAGATCTTCGAATTTACGCAGTGTTTCCCTCAGGCGTTCATTGGCAATTTTTAATTCCGAATAGGTTGCTTTGACTTTTGTTTCAGCAACGTTGATTTTTGCGTTCTTCTCATTCAATTCAACTGTTCTGGCTTTTACATTGTGTCTTAAGTATAAGATAAAACCGATGAGAATGATCGTTGCGAAAGAGATAATGATCAAAATCTGTCTTAATAAAGGATTTTCAACAAATTGTTTGTTGTGAAGGTATTTTTCGTTATTTCTGTAAAAGAAAGAATCAGGATTCTCTTTCATCAATCGTAATTGTTCATCGAATTGGTTTATAAGGGTTTGGCTTTGTTCTTTGTTCGGTGCAAAAGCTAGCCTGATGTCCGATGGGTTTAGCACAATGGGGGTGGATTTGATGGGATATCGGTAAGCGTTCATTGCGGCAAACAAACTGTCGACAACTCCGGCTTGGGCTTCACCATTGGCAACAGCCTCAAGGGTTTCTTCATAATTCGTCTTCTCAATGAATACAACATCGATGTTGAGGGATTCGAAAATTGTCTTGATGCCAAATATACCGGTATAGTTGATGGCGTTTTTCGCAACGGCTATGCGCTTGTTTTCAAGCTCCAGCAATGAATTGAAGTCAGAATCGATGGGAACGTAAACTGTACCGTATGAGGAAAGGATATGTTCCTGATTAAATTTAAACAACTTCGCCCTTTCAGCTGAGTAGACGATGGCCGGCAGGATGTCGATCTCACCGTTGAGGAGCATATTGTATAACTCATTAAATTCAGCTTTCACAAATTCCGTTTCCCAGCCGTTGATCCTTGCAATTTCTTTGATCAAATCAGGATAAACCCCTATAGGTGTTTCTCCTTCCCAACCCACAAGAGGAGGTCCCGGATAAACCCCTATTCTGACAGCTGAAAAAACCGTTATGATTACTATTAAAAGAAATAATGATATGCTAATCCTTTTCATGTTTCCATCCTTTATTTTGAACATTTAACAAGTTTAAGTGCAAAGGCATTCAATCAAATTAAAGCATATGAATGTAACTTTTTATCTGATTCGTGGATAAATAAATGTTACGATTATCAATTACGCTGAATAGTTCTTCAGTGGTCCGCTTTTAAAAGGAATGAATTTGAACTCCTTAACCCTTTCAAGTATAATAAACAGGTAAGAAATCGGCTTGGATTTTGATTTTGTGTATAGGATGATATAGGATAAAGGAGATACTATGACGATCGAGAGATTGAATAAAGGCCAAAGGGATTTGATTAGAGAACTGTATCAGCTTTGTTTTTCATCAGACTTTGATTCAGATTCTTTTAACGCTTATTTGGCATCTGACGATTTGTGGGAGTTTGTTTGGGGTGTTGTGTCTGATGATATGCTGCTTTCATCTTACGTGGCCTATGAAGGCGGGGTTAAGATCAGGACTGTTCCGTTTCAGGTTTTTTATTTTGACGGATTCGTCACACGTCCCGGCTATCGGAACAAAGGAATGGGACAGAAAATGTTTGAGCATCAAAGGAAAGTGGCTGAAAAAAAGTCAATCTACCTCTTTGCCCTGGATCCGTTCAAAAACAGCTATTACAAGCAATTTGGTTTTGAAGATGCCCTTGATTTACTAAAAATTGAGATTCCTATGCGAAATTTGTCCTGGGAAAAGGTTGATGATCTCTATCAAACCAATACATCAGGTGCATTTCAATCACAAAAGGCTATGCAGGCGCTTCACGAAATAGATGAAAGGGAATGGGAAGAAGGAAGCTATAATCCCATGCGGTTACCGAATGCCTATTTTTATGGGATGTTCAATCAAAAATCCTGGAAGGTTTGTTTGTTAACGGATGAGTTTGAAAAATATTGTGGCTGTCTATTATACGAAATAAAAGACCGGAAGATGACCGTGTATAAAATGTCCTTTTTTGATTTGAAAGGCATCTATACTTTCAGGAATTGGTTTAGCCAATTTAGGGATCAAATCGATACTATTTTCTTTTTTAAAGCACCCCGTGATTTTCCGATAGAGGTGTTGGCCGAAACCTTTCACTCCGGAAGTTCACATGTCAATATGCGGATTTACCCTACTCGGATGATGCAGATCTTGGATATCCAATACGCCATTCAAAATCTGTTACCCGTGCTAAATCTTCCTGTAGAACCCGTTGTTATTCAATTTACGGATGAACAGATCAACACCAATAATCAAATCCTGTCAATATCTAAAAGAGGGGTGAAACCGGTGAAAAAGAGTATTGTGGATTTGGTAATCAGTGTACCGGATTTTGTGCCTATATTCACCGGAAGATTATCTGTTTCAGACCAATTCAGAAGAGGGAAGGTTAAAATTCCATCCCATTCCAACCCTTCTTGGAACCCCTTGTTTCATCCTGACATCATCCAGCGTATGAATGGGATATTTCCAAGGATTTCTACTCATAACAACGAATTTTGCTTTTGAATTCAATCAGAAAAAGTACCATTAACTGGGTAAATTAGGATCAATACTCCCGTCTGGAAGCATGTTATCCGGATGATAGAGCCCTTTTTCTTCCATTTGATATCGGATACAATCACTGTTTTCTTTCAGGCAATAGGATTCAACCCATTTTTTCCCTAACAAACCCATTTCCGTAAATCGCTTAATGGGGCAGACATTGTACCATTTACAAGGCTTTGCTTTTTTTTCCATAGGATCACTTCCTTGTATGAAATATTTAGTCTTTAGTCGTTTTATTTTTGATCGAACTTGCGACAAAGAGGTCTTTATCGTGTATAATTTCATAACGAGAACAATGGAGGTGTTTCAAAATGAAAAAGAATACTCGTAAAATCGTTTTGTTTGGTTTGTCCATTCTCATTTTATTCGTTTTTAGCGGGTGTATGGTGAGTGTTGATTTTTTGGGAATTACTTATCAGATCACCATTCACAATGACGTGGTTCCAAACATACAAGTTAGTATCAACAACGGAGAATCAACAGAATTTATTGCCTCTGGAGGTCAAAAAACCCTTAGTTTAAAGAGTGGAACCAAAATTGTTGTGCATATTGCAGGGAATTCAGCTTCTAAATTTGCGATTGACGATAATGCAATCGGTAACTATACGTTTACACTTGATGGTGCCGGATATACTTTGTATGCAGATTATGGGACAGTTAATATTTTCAGTTTAAGGGTGACTCGGGTTCTTTAAAGATTTATAAAATAAAAATCTTGGCAGCCGATTCCGCTTCCTTTCTTGAACTGTAATGGTCAACTACATAAAAAGCCTTATAATTGATCCCCCTTTCGATGATCAAGGTAAAACCTTTGTGTGTTTGCTCAACAAAATAATCCTCGATTTCATCAAGGGGGATAGCTTCATGGAAGCTATTTGACGGATAAGAAAAAGAATTCTGTTCCCTTTCAAAGAGATGGCCAACCACGCATTTCTTTTTTTTGTAGATGATTAACTTCAACTGGTACACCTCGGTATAAACCCGATTGCTTCCCTAAGCTATTATACACAAAGAATGATTTTTTACAAATTGTTCAGTAACTGAAGAGTTTGTTAGCATGAAATAATGTTGAAAACCACATAAAAATTATGTATAGTAGCAATGATATAAAACAATAAAAAAGCGGGTTGATAGGTTTTTATTATGAAAGGGTGAGTTGTTATGAAAGAAAATTGGAAGAGTGTGTTGAATTTTGTTATGTTTATAGCCGTTTGTTTGATGTTAATCTCATGTGGCGGTGCTCCTGTTGTTCCGGTTCCGCAAGTCATTGACATCTCCAACGACGAAGTGCTTGATGAATATGTCGATGTTGGCGGATCATCCACGCCTTCTCAATTTAAGAATCAGGACAATCCCCTACAATTGCCGCCGTTTTCGCAGACGTTAAGGTTAACCTTTGTAGAATCGGAAACTTCCTCCTTTGCGGTTGAGTTCTTAGGTGAACAGTATTCGATCAATTTTGGAACGTTGGAAATTAATATCAGCACAGTTGAAGCCGGAGTCCATCCCTTAACAATCAGAACGAGTGCCAATGCTTCGGCCAGAGACCATCAGACCCAAATTTGGGTGAAAGTGGAAAATGTCATTGACTTGCCGGAGGTTGATTTAGAGCATTTGGAAAAAAGCCGGGCAGAATTTTCTCTGATATGGAATACGGGCGAAACGGAAAATGCCACGATAGCCGTTTATTTGAGATCTGCTGAATCGGATGAAGGACTCCCACATACTGTGGCAACCCTTATGCCAAATGATGAGAGTTTGGTGGAATTATCCGGACTACTGGAAGGACAGGCCTATCAACTGGGTTTGAGAAGGGAGAATGAACCGCAGACGAACTGGTTGTGTGCGTTTAAGACTTTTTCGGCCTTTGAAGGGGGATTGCAATTATTCTACTGGCTTGACTTAACGCAACCGCAAACCCATCAGGTGACGGTCAAGGTATTTGGATATTACAAAGACATCCCATCTTTGATGTTGGACAATTCGGGTTATCATACTCAAGGTGGTATGGCCAGGGGGAGTGCTTTTAACTGTGTTGGAAATCCTCAGATCTTCATGAATCTTCAAAATGATAATCAAGAAGTGGTTTTTGATTTAAATGGAAATGATGAAGGGTACTTCCTTTTTTCATACGATTCAAACAAAGCGGCTATTGTTACTGACAATCACGGTGTTCAGGGATATTTTGGAGAGGATTATTTGATAGCCTCTCATGAACAGCTTCTTTATGGTCCTACACATGCCATTCAGAATCAAGCTTCCATTCGATCAGACAATTTCGATGCTTATCTTTATTTAAAGATGAATAATGGTTGGGGTTTGAAAACAGGTTGGCAGGCATCAGATTTTGATCTCTACCAGTTCCCTGATATTTTCTTGCATTGTCTATGGGAGTTTTTCAGGGCAGCGAATATATACGCCTACAAGGATTCGGAGTTTAATTCTTTATCAGTCGTTTATGGAGATTCAACTTTGAATATCATTCTTTCTAAAGTTCTGGATAATGCTTATTTTGAGGACATAAAAAGCATATACGAAAAGCTCATGGATGTCTGGGGGACTGAGATGGCATTGCCTGAGTATACCCTTGTTATTCCCGAATCACCCAATTCTGAAAAACTCATCTATGCAGGTGAATGGTCAACAGG
>CAYYNI010000011.1:0-21570 GCA_964472765.1 uncultured Thermotogaceae bacterium
GTTCAGGTATATTTGGGAAAGTTGAATCCGCTTTCATCACACAAAAACTCATAGATGATTACACCATTAATAATGTTTTCTTGGTTTCAGGAGCCGGAGCCTTAACGGATGAGTTAAAGATCGGGGATGTGGTCATAGGCGAGGCTTATCATGAATATGATAAGCGGCTCAAGGAAAACGAGCCGAATCCTGCTGTCAGGGGGGATTTACAAACTCTCTCAAGTATCAAACTTCAGTTTCCGGGAGCTAAACGGGGCAAAATAATATCCGGAGATCAAATCGTTGAAGAAAAAGGATTTCGAGATGAATTATACAATCGATACCGAGCTTTAGCTTTAGATATGGATTCAGCGGTTATGGCAAAAGTAGCACATGTTAACGGCTGTAAATTTTTAGCGTTAAAGGTTATATTAGACAAATCTGACGAACAGACATGCGATGATTTCAACAAGAATTTCTCTGAATACAATACCGTTCCTGCAACTATACTCTGTGAATTTCTCAAAAACCATTTCGTTGCCGGTTAAACGTCATTGACTTTCTCCTTCGATGAGAAAATCAAAAATCTTTCTAGCAACGGGAGCGGCGTTTTGCCCACCGTATCCCCCATTTTCGATCAAGACCAAAAGTGCGTATTCAGGTACTTCTAAAGGATAAAAGCCTGCAAAAAAGGCATGATACACACCTTCAATCCCCGTTTCGGCGGTGCCTGTTTTGCCAGCCAATTTATTCTTATATGGGGCATCGCTGAAAGAAGCGTAAGCCGTTCCGTTTCGTTGAGATACAACAGCATTCATTGCCATTTTCAGATAGGTCCAATGAGATTTTGGTAAGGTCAAATATTGTTTTGGAAATGAGAATGGATTTGCGGTGATGTAAGATTGCTGCTTTTTCCCCTCCAAACCAATTAATTCAAATAATTTCAACATCTGGAGAGGTGTCAGCCGAACATACCCTTGACCGATGGCGGATAAAACCGTATCTCCAAGGTACCAGCTTTCTCCTATGTTTTCCTCTTTCCAAGAAGTTGAAGGATAAATACCTGGTTTTTCTTCCGGTAAATCGATCTGACTTTTAATCGTTAATCCTACCGTATCGCTGATATTTTTAAAATAATCGATCCCCATATCAAGGCCTTTGTTGTAAAAGTAAACGTTACAGGACTCTTTAATGGCATCAAACAAGGTGACTGTTCCGTGTCCAGTACTTACCCAATCGTGGTATTTATATTCTGTTGACCCGTCATTCGAAAAAAGAGAAAATGTCCCTTTACAAAATAATCTTTCGGTAACAGCTTCTGACACCGATATTTGATTATCCGATAAAATGGACAATGCCATAAACGGTTTAATCAAACTTCCCGGATTATAGGTGGAAGATATAGCCCGGTTGATAAAAAAGTTTCCTTCTGTCTCCATCATCATTTGCCATTCTTCCTCGATAATAGGTTTCGTCATTTTGGAACTCTCATAAAAAGGAGTGGAGACCATAGCCAACACTTCACCGGTAACCGGTGAAGAAACCAAAATAACAGAAGGTTTGTTGATGGCTTTGGCCAATTCTTCAGCATACTGTTGCAAGGTGTAATCGATCGAAAGGTAGATATTTTGACCTTTTTGTGGTTTTCTTACTGTTTGCTTTTTTAATTGACGGGTGACCGAATCAATTTCAACTTGACTGATTCCTACAATCCCTTTCAGATTTTCATTAAAAGTCTTTTCTACACCGGTCACACCGTTCAAATCACCGTCCACATAGCCAATAATATGAGATGTTGAGCCTGAAAAGGGATAAATTCTTTCAAAATCATATGTTAATGAAATATTGGGATTGACTACAGAAATATCCGGTCTGATCGGGATATCTTTATTTCCGTTGATGGCATCATTTACGTTCAGTTCTGAAATTCCGGTAATTTCAACGATGTCTTCTATTAAAGACTGCCTGGACTGACCATATAATCCTTTTATGCTTTCAGACAGATCGATATAGCGGTTGACTTTTGTATAGGCTAACAGTATACCCGAACGATCGTAAATATTGCCTCTGTATGCGGGAATTTCTTCTCTTTTCAGTCGCATGGAATCGAAGAATTTAGAGTATTTCTCAGATTGATTGAACTGCAAATCATAAGTTCGGTAAATGATAATAGAAAAGACTAAAAGAAGGATAATCCAAAGTAGGATTATCCTTCGACTATGGCTTTTATTATAACCTTGATGGTCGTTTATATTTTTAGCACCACTTTTCCGCATTTTCCTTCTTCCATTTTATCAAAACCAATTTGCCAATCTTCAAAGGGAATAACATCGGTAATGATTTTGTCTAAATCAATTTTCTTCGTGTTTAATAGACTGGATAACTTGTACCAGGTTTCAAACATTTTTCTGCCTGTGATTCCATACATCGTAATGTTTTTAAAGATGCCAGCGTTAATATCCAAGCTTACATTCTTATCAAATAAGCCTAAAATTGAAATATGACCGCCGGGAATAACAGCCTTCATTCCAAGGTTGAAGGCACTTTCATTTCCGGACATTTCCAAAACACAATCAACGCCTTCATGATGGGTTATTTCCATGATTTTGGCATATGCATCTTCTTTTGCCGGGTTTACTAAATAATCAGCTCCGTTCTTTTTAGCCAAATCCAGCCGAAAATCCTTGACTTCACTAACGATGATTGGACCGGCTCCCAATGCTTTGGCAACTTGCACAGTCATTACACCAATGGGACCGGCGCCGGTGATCAAGACACTTTTTCCGGATACATCACCACTTGTAACAGTGAAAACAGCGTTTCCAAGAGGTTCTTGAACAGAAGCCATGTATTCCGGCAATGTCGGATCATTTTTCCACAAAACCACTTCGGGCACTTTTGCATATTCAGCGAATATCCCATCTCGATCTACACCGAGAATTTCCATATTCAAGCAAATATGCATATTTCCGGTGCGACACATCTTACAGCGGGTACAAGGAATATGCGTTTCAGCTGATACAAAATCCCCCTCTTTGACTAACTTAACATTTTTACCAACCCTCACGACTTCTCCTGAGAATTCGTGTCCTCCGATTTGGGGAGTTTTGATCCGATTTTGGGCCCATTCGTTCCACTGGTAAATATGAAGGTCGGTTCCGCATATCGAGGCGTATTTAACCTTTATTAAAACCTCGTCGTCTTTTAGTTCCTCTGGCACTGGTACTTCTTTCATGGCGAATCCTCTTTCCGGTTTTTCTTTGACTAATGCCTTCATTGTTTTCAATTTGTTCATCCTCCCGTGCTTTTAATAAGGCTCTTTTTTTAAAATAATTTCTCTCTTTAGCCTGTCTCAAAACTTTTATTTTTTCCCTGGTAAAGGGTTCAATCCCGGTATAAAAAACGGTTGTTGATAGGGTGGCAGGAGTTGGCGTAAAGATTTGAACTGGCTGCTCTTTTTTCTTGAAAAATTTTCGGATATTTTCAACAAGTTCCGAATTTTCAAGTTCCCCTTCTCCCGGATGACCTACCATCAGATAAGCGGTAATAAATTGTTGTTTGTTATTTTGCCGACAAAGTCGATTAAAATCCCTAAAGACAGTTTCAAAAGATTCTTTCGTGTTTTTCCCCATTGCTTTAAGAACGGAATTTGAAAAATGTTCGGGTGCTAATTTCAAGTAACCACTGGTGTGATCCAGCGTTAATTTTTTCAGGAATGCCATACCATTTTTCTCGTCCGAATAGATCAAATCGGGTCGAATTCCGGAAGAAATGAACACGTGCTTAACACCTTTAACGCTGGATACAGCTTCTAACAAACTCAAGTAGTTCTCATGATTTGGCTTAAGACTTGAACAGACTTCAGGAAAAAGACATCTTTTATTCTCGCAAGGCCCCAATCTGATTTTCCGTTGGCATTCAAACCCGTACATGTTCGCAGTAGGTCCACCTAAATCACTAATGGTTCCCTTAAACGACTTCATTTGTGTTAGTCGCTCCACTTCTTTTACAATGGATTCTGGGGTTCTTGATTGAACCATTCGCCCTTGATGAAGGGCGATGGCGCAAAAATTGCATTCACCATAGCAACCTCGATGAGTAACGATAGTCGTTTGTACTGCCATCAATGCCGGTAATATCTTCTGGGTTTTTAGGTTTGGATGGATTTCTTTTGTATAGGGAAGCGCATAGACATGATCCATTTCTTCCGGGGTTAGAGGTCTTGAGGGTGGATTTTGAACGACGAATTTATTCCCGTCTTGCTGGTATAACCCGTGTTGATTGGAGGTGGTGTTCGCCGCATAAAATTGTTCATAAGCGTGTGTGTAAGCGATTTTATCGCTTGCTATCGAATCGAAAGAATCCAAAGGTTGATAGTTTTCAGGAATATCTTCCAGGTGAGTGGTGTAAAAGGCCGTACCTTCCAGGTATTTAATTTTTTTAAGAGGTACGCCACGCTTCAGAAGAGGAACCATTGTAGTTAATGCCAACTCTGCCATGCCGAAAATCAAAAGGTCCGCTTTAGAATCCAATAAAATGGAATGCCTAACCTTATTTTGCCACCAATCGTAATGACCAAAACGCCTAAGACTTGCTTCCAATCCCCCGATGACAATTGGTGTCTGTTTAAAACAGGATCTAACCCAATTTGAGTAGACAATAATCGCCCGATTTGGTCTTTTATCAGGTTCATATGAATAAGAGTCCATCTTTCTGGGTTTCCCGGAAGCGGTATAATTTGAAACCATTGAGTCCAGATTTCCTGAACTGACACCAAAAAAGTACTTAGGAGAAGGGAATAGGGCAATATCTTCAGGGGACATTGGCTGCGAAAGGACCAAAACTTTCATCCCTAAATTTTCCAATAATCTTGCAACAATGCCAATGCCAAAAGAAGGGTGGTCCACATAAATATCTCCGGTAATAAGTGTTACGTCAGGGCGTTGCCAGCCGGTCTTTTGAAATGAATCCAAATCTACCGGAATGGTAAATTCACTGCTTGTCATTACCCACCTCGGATGGTGTGTAATATTCCTTTTCTTTTTCAAGGATCTTTTTTAGCTTCTTTCTACATCTGAGCAGTTTTGTTCCGACAGTTCCAATGGGAATTCCCATTTCATCTGATATTTCTTTGTATTTCATTCCCTCCGCTGATAATAAAAGCATCTCTCGACAGTCAGGGGGTAGCCTTTGCAGGATTTTTTTATATTCTTCAATTTTCATTTCTTCTATAGCCAATTCGAGTGGATCATCAGATTTTTCATTTTCAGTGATCTCCAAAAAGGTATTGTCTCCTTCGCTTCCCATATCGGCATCCAACGCCACGGTATTGGAATCGGCTCTTTTCTTAGCGTTTCTTTGGCGATGCATATCGATGGAAATATGCGCAGCAGTTGTTGCCAAAAAGGCTTTTAAATTTTTTACTTTGGTCAAATCCTCAAAAGCCATTCTTAAAAAAGTCTCTTGGACAATATCATCGGCTGAATCTCGAAAATCCGGATATTTATACGCAACAACAGCTTTCAGATATTTTCCATATCTGTTGTAAATTTCTTCCCAGAATTTTTTTTCTCCAATCTTGGTTCTTTTTTGGATGAGCTCTTTATCATCCAGATTGTGTATCCTTTTACCTATCGTTATGGGCATATCAGCACCCTTTTCGAAAAATGTCTTGAGTCTCTACAATGATATTGTACCATATTATGGGTTTTAGGATAGAAAATTCACAAAAAAATTTGTCAAATATAACTTTATGAGTTATAAAAAACGAAGTGTAATCATTGTTATTATTACTACGCTGCGTTCAAATGATTGCCGCATGGTCATCATTCAAAAAATTCAATCTCCGTTTCCAAATGCACACCGGTATTTTGAGCGATTTTTTCTTTGATGATTTCAATCAGCATTTTGACATCCTTGGCTGTTGCATGCCCTTTATTGACAATAAAACCGGCATGTTTTGAAGATATACAGGCTTCTCCCACACAAAAACCTTTCAATCCTAATTTGTCAATTTCTGAAGCCGGGTGAAAATCGGAGGTTGGTTTTTTGAAGACACTGCCCGCTGAAGGAAAGTCAAGGGGTTGTTTTTTTGATCTTTCAATATCATATTCTTTCATGTCATTCAGAACGGTTTCTTTGTTTGCATATTCCAATTGAAATCGTGCAGAAAGTATGATTTGAGTATGATCCATAAAACGGCTTTTTCGATAGGCGAAATGACAGCTGTCTTTTTCATATGTGGTGATTTTCTTTTTTGTAAAATCGTAAACGCTAACATCAATCAGCCGATCCGATATACTAAAGCCATATGCCCCGGCATTCATGTATATTGCTCCACCTATTGTTCCGGGTATTCCGCTAAGTCCCTGGACACCGGATAAGTTTTCTTGAGCGCATAGATAGCAAAAATTTCGGAGAGGATAACCCGCTTGAACATCTACGATATTTGAATGGACCGCACTTTTTCTCAAAGATAGGGTGCTAACCGCATAAGAAGTACTCATTTCATCTGCAAACAAAATATTCGAAGCTCTCCCGAAAAGCATAAACTGAATATGATTTTCATCAAAATAATCGATAAGCTCAATGAATTGGGAGATTTTCTCGGGTAGGAAAAGGAATCTAACATTACCGCCTATTTTAAAGGTGCTCAACTCTTTCAGAGAAGTGTTTTCTAACGTTTTGATCCCGATAGGGATAGATAAATGTTTTTTCATTATCTTTTTAGATATTGAAATCGTTTGCCTTGATAAGTATTGCGTTCCTGCATGCGCTTTTCTATTTGATGAATGATTTCAATCTTCGGCATCCCCCAATTTCCCTGTGCACCTTCTTTTGGTGGTTCAGAGCACAATCGGTGAATAACAATGTTAGGGTCAAGATGTTCTAGAAAGGCTATTTCCCTTTCTGCAAATTCATCGAAGGAAAGCAGCTGATATTGCCCGTTATTAACCCTTCTTTCCAATTCGGTCCCTTTTACGACATATAAAGAATGGAGCTTTACCCCTTCTACTCCGAGGGCACTGAGGATTTGCGCCGCTTCTATTACATCCTCAGCGGTATCCTGAGGAAGATCTATTATCATGTGCGCTAAACTGTCAACCCCTCTTTTTTTTGTTCTGACAACCGCATCGATAAAATCAGCAACGCTGTGTCCCCTGTTTAAATCCGATAAAGTCTTTTTATTAACAGATTGCAGCCCGTATTCAATAAGTAAATCAACCTTGTCTTTATAACTGTTGATTAGATCGAGTTTTTCTTCTTCTACGCAGTCAGGTCTTGTAGAAATGTCCAAAATTCGAATGCGTTCATCAATAAACAATGAATCAAATATTTTTTTTAGACGATCAACCGATGCATAGGTATTGGTGTAAGATTGAAGGTAGACGGCGAAAAGGATGTCTTTTCCGTATTTATCTTCAGCCTTGGCGATCATGTTTTCGATTTGTTCTCCAACAGGCATTCCAGGAGATTCGGCTGCAAATCCGCTACCTGTCGGGTCGCAAAAAATACACCCGGATAACCCTTTTCCGAGTGAACGATTCGGACAGCCCAACCCAGTCGACACGGGTATCCTTTGCACACGTTTACCGTATTTTTGTTTCCAAAACAGATTCAATTTGTTATATAACATCAAATATCGATCACACTTTCATTGATGACATCGGGGTTTTTGAAAAACTCAATCAACTGGTTCCGGATTTGCTTAAGCGTTTCAGCGCTATCACTTTCCAGATAAAAAAACCATTTCTCCTTGAACCAAGAATCGATGTACCGCTCATTGACTTCAGCTTTAAATTCACCCATTAAAAAGGGAATAGAAGTAAATGAAGATTGAAAGAGCCGGTCATTTTCTTTTGCAAATGCCCGCCAAACGTAATACACACCTCTGGATTGAGTCGTATGGGCACACACAATCTTTGCATGCCTATTATTTATTCCGTCATAAACGATGGTGATCATATTGCCTTCTATTTTGTCATTGTCAAGAAAATCAGAAACATTGCTGAATTCCAAATGAACAGGTTTAAATTCGGAAAGTCTCAGGTCCAAAAACTTTGAAACTGAGAAGTCTTCTTTATCAGGAACTTCTGAGCACGATGTGAATAAAAAAACGGACAGAAGCAAAAACAGAAACGGAAAAACAAATCGATTAGATTTTGGAGTTAGCTTTTTCATTGAATCACCTTCTAACTTTTTTTGTTTCAAATAAAAGGGTTTCCTGAATGTACTGCGCAGCTTTCAAGAAAAATTAAATTTCGTCCAAGATAAATGTGGACCAATTCTCCATCAGATGCCTTTGTTTTTTCAATTCTTCTGTGGTTTTCCAAAAAAAGTCAAACTTATCCTTTTCGTTAATGCCAAAAAAATCGACTTTTACTTTATAAGCCAATCCCAAATGAACCCGCCCCACATCAGTCGTATGATCATAGATAAGGCCTAAGAACTCCGGTTCTTCTTTTGCTAAGACATTGACTTCCTCTGCTATTTCTCTTTTCATACCTTTTTCAAAGGCTTGCAAAGGGCTTTTTGAATCTTGTATATTCACATGCCCCCCTACTCCTATACTCAATTTGTTGTGCAATCTCTTTTCGCTCTGTGTTTCCAATCTTTTTAGGGTTAATATTTCATCCGAATCATTATACATGGCTATATAAGGGATAATTTGTTTGTAGGTTGGATCGTGTTCTACGCTATCCCTTGCTCTAAAAAGTCCATGCTCACGTATACGATCCAAGACCAGGTTTTGATCTATTTTAATCAATCCCGGTTTGTGGCATAGTAAATCTTTTATCGATTTGTCTTCTACTACTAAAATATCTTCGTGCATAACCTCATCCTTTTTTAATCCTCTTTTTTTATGAAAAACTGCATTTCTAATACAACACCTTTATCGACTTCTGAAACGATCACCATTTTATCTGAATATCGTTGAATATTAGGCAATCCCATACCTGCTCCAAAACCCATTTCACGAATCTGATCTGTTGCGGTTGAAAAGCCTTCTGTCATCGCAACTTCCACATCCGAAATACCCTTTCCGTGGTCTTCAATTCTTATTCTGACGTAATCATCGTGTACAAAACAATAGATGGTTCCTGAACTACCCGAGTGGATAACTACATTTGTTTCCGCTTCATAAGTGGCAATCGCAATTTTTCTAACGATATCTTCGACAAGCATTCTTTTCTTTAACAGGTAATCTTTTAGTCTGGCGGCACCTATGCCGGATAAACTGACATCGGTATAATCAATGGGAAAAACAAAATCGGCACCGGGCTTATTGATCTCCTCGCCGGTAATTAAAGAACGATTTAGCGCATCTCCGTCTAGTACATCCGACATTCTCTTATCTCTGACGTACAATACCCTGAATTGTTCCAAAATACTGCGTAAAATATCCTCTTTGGTAATAATGCCAAGCAGTTTGTTGTCTGAATCCACAACGGGGAATCTTCCGAACCCATGCCTTGTAAATTGCTCAAATATCTTTGGGAGAGTGGCATCGGGTGAAATGACCTTTAATTTTTTACTCATATGCTTTTTGACCGGCTGTAAAATCTCTCTATTTTCAAGCGCTTTGATGATGTCTTCGATACTGACCAATCCTACCAATTTTCCATCATCCAAAACCGGCAATCCGGAGATCTTTTTCAATCTCATGAGTTCTTTTGCCTGTTCCATGGTTCGATCAGAAGAGATGGATATGACGTTGGGAATCATGATATCCTTTGCCAACAGGTCTTTAAACAATAACTGCATTTGGTCGATTAACTTATCAATAGCGGCTTTCAATTTCTGTCCCCCCTCAAATCACACCTCATAAGCTTTTAATGTCTTTCATCTTTTTTTCGTAAAGTTTTCCACAGGCCACATACATGGGCTGAGGTGAATGCAACAAGGGAATGCCAAATAATTTTGCTGCTTCAATAGTGGATTCTGGAATCTGCTTTTTTCTTACGATAACAACCGCACCAATTCCCACAATGCTTGCAGTCCTAACGACTTGGGCTGTATTCAGCCCGGTTATTAAAAGCATTCCAGGTTTTGCAAAAGCCAACACGTCGCTCATCATATCTGCTGCTCCTGCCCTTTCTATTTCCAAATCATCCTTTTTTTCTTCGCCCGCTATAATTAACGCTTCAAGTATCTCTGCAATTTCTCCCAGTTTCAAATCTAATCACTCTCCTGTTTTATCGATTAAAAGATCGCCTTTATAATAATGTTTGATAAACGATTCATAAGTCCATGGGCATTTTTCTTCAAATATCTTTGCGGTAATTTTAGCATATTCACGAATTTCATATTGAGCGTGAGAATCGGCACGCAAATTAATAAAATTCATGAGACTTCTAAGATTAATCGTCCAGTACCATTGGGTATATATATTCAAAGGGAGCACCATTCTTGCCATCTCCCTTGCAACCCCTTGACCAAGCAATGCCTCATAGGCTTGATAAGATGATTCAGTTTGTTTTTTTATGAGATCAATGGATGAGGATTCTTCAAGAGGATCAAAACCGAATAAACTCCCTTGACGATTGAGATGATCCTGTTGTCTCATTTTATCTGGAAAATAAAATTCATCCTGGATCACAGAATAACGACCTGAAATCTCGTTAAAACTCGAAATTCTGTGCCGGAACCACTGTCGAGCGACAAACATCGGGGCCTTTATTCGAAAAGTAAAGACGATATGTTCAAAAGGACTTTCATGACCATTCTCCATTAGATAATCAATCAGCTTTCTGTCTCGGTTTTCACTTGATAATCCCTTTTGAAACGAAACCCTAGCGGCTTCAACAGCCCTTAGATCGGATCCCATAAAATCGACTAATTCGATAAAACCTTTGTCCAATACCTCTTTTATTACTTTCATCTTTCAACTCCCCAACGGGAGTCCAACAACTCCCGATTGATTTCATGCTGTTGAATAAAATCCTTCATGACCGTAATGCCTCTTTGAGATTTTTCGGTTCTACGATTCTTTTTTGGTACTTTTTTTATCAATTCAGGCAGAAGTCCAAAGTTAGCATACATTGGTTTCATATCCTCTGCGGTTGTGCAATAATGAAAAAGGCCTCCTATCATGGTTTCTTCCGGAAAGGTTACTTTTTTCAAACCCAATAACCTTCTATAAATTGACATACCGGTGTAGTATCCCGAAGCGATGGATTCCACATATCCTTCAACACCTGTTATTTGCCCGGCAAAGAACAAATGGTTGTTCTTCTTCCAGGAAAAGTCAGATTCTAAAAGATTTGGGCTATTGATGAAAGCGTTTTTATGCATAACCCCATAACGATAGATTTCCGCCTGTTTCAAACCTGGGATCATACGGATGATTCTTTTCTGTTCAGGCCATTTCAAACGAGTCTGAAAACCAACCAAATTATACATGGTTCCAGCCTGATTTTCTTTTCTGAGTTGAACAACCGAATAGGGTTCTTTCCCTGTTCTTGGATCTATAATGCCGACGGGTTTCAGTGGCCCGTATCTCATTGCGTCCATTCCGCTTTTAGCGATCTCTTCTATGGGCTGGCATCTCTCAAACAGATGCTTTTTTTCAAAGTCCTCCACCGGCAATACTTGAGCACTGATTAACGCTTCACGAAATGCTTCATAATTAGCTTGATCCATCGGACAATTCAAATAAGCCCCGGGTTTGAAATTGGACTGCTCATCAAATTGATCATAACGGTCGGCTGAAAACACGATGTTAAGATCGATACCATCGGAATCGATAATGGGAGAAACCGCATCAAAGAAGAACAATTCCTCTTGGTTAAACAGCTTTTGCAACGTTTGCATCACAGGATTTGATGTCATTGGACCCGTTGCTACAACAACGTAATCATTTTCTAAATCGAAATCCTCAAAATCCTGAACTTCTTCTCGAAGGATTTCTACCTTATCTTTGAGTGTATCACTGATTGATTGAGAAAAGAGTATCCGGTCCACCGCTAAAGCCTTACCGGCATTCACCCGGCATTGTTGTGCTATTTGTAATGACCTGGACTGCAGCAAAGACAATTCAAGCTTTAACATGCCTGAGGCATTTTCCACCTGCTGAGATTTCAAGGAATTTGAGCAAACCAGTTCTGAAAGCATACCGGTTTGATGGACAGGTGTCATCTTGATTGGCCGCATTTCAAAAAGTTTTACTGAGATACCCCTTTCGGCCAGATAAAGTGCACATTCACTACCGGCAAGGCCACCGCCTATAATATTAACAACGGTCATTTTTTTCCCTCATCAGAGAATTTCTTTTTCATGTACAAAATATTCCCGTTTTCGATGGGGCGATACTCGATCTCATTCATAATATTTTTCATCAAATAAACACCCAGTCCATGATCCTTCAAATCATCAAGGTCTCGTGAACCTATTTTTTTGATATCTACAGGTTTTCCATGGTCCTGGATTTCAAAAATACATTCCCTTCTTTCATCATCCCAGAATAGTCTAAGAATAATAATTTCTTCTTGGGTGTATTGATAAGTATGCTCAATAACATTGGCAAGCGCTTCGTTGATTGCCAGTTCTGTGTCAAAGATCTCCGCATCTGATATTCGTTTGAGTTTTAAAAATGTTCTCAAAGAAGATCGGATTACTCTGATATTATCAATTTTCGAACTGAAAGTAAAAACAAATGTATCAGTCATTCATTCCCTCCCGAAATCTTTAACCACATCCAGTTCTAGTATAATAAAAAATGTATTCCTGAACATATCCGCAAAATTCACCAAAAATCTCTTGACCAACATACATGAGGCTTTCTGAATTACCGGTCACTTCAAAGTATTTGTTCAAAAATCTTGATATCCACACATCAACCGGGAAAGCCCGAAAGTCAGAAAAACCGAATAATGCGACGCAATTTGCTACTTTATACCCCACTCCGCTAAAGCGGGTTAAATAATCCAGTTTCTGTTCCAAAGTGCTTTGTTTCAGAGCCTTGAATACCTTTATGTCGATTGTATTTATCATTTCTTTTAACCATCCCGATCGATATCCAAACTGCATTGACCGAAAATGTCCCTCATCAAGTCTTTTCATTTGTTCAACATCCGGAAACAGGTAAAAAGATTCCTCTCCCAGTTGGACGTGATTTTCCGGAAAAACACGGACCAGGCATTCGCATCTTTTTTTTATCGTTGTGATGTTGGATTGGGTTGATAAAAGGTATTCAACCAGCATTTCCCACGGATCTTGCCTTAATATTCGAATCCCTAATGATGTATCCATTATTTGTTCAAAGATCGATCGAAATTCAGAGTACGATTTTTCAATGCTTTTCAATGCATTTCCTTTGATACTTTGAAGGGAATCGTTCAGACCCAGATAATGAATGATACCATTTTCAAGATCTTCACCTTGTATTTCATACGTGTTGGATGTGATGTGCAATACACCGCTGGCTTGATCGTGAAATAAAATTAAAGGTACTCCGTTTGCCACACCGTACCATTTACCATTCTTCTGATGCCATCTGAAGGTTTGTCCGCAATGAAACGTTTTTTCCAAATCCAAGGAAACATTGATAGGGATTTGGGTTTTCACCAGTTGATTATTTATAACGTACCACCGTCTTTATCAAAGATGGAATACTCACATCCGCAATAATTCTGTCTATACAAGCCAATAGAGTGACTCTTTTGCACACTATTTAAAAAACCATTTTGCTTTCTGAATATCTCGTGGTGGTAAAGAACGCCTGTTTGCCTCTGTACTGCAAGGCCTGCTTTTTCAATCCAATCTACATCTTTATGAGGGCTGGTCATCAACGAGGTTGTAAAAGATCCAATGCCTTTTGAATGAGCTACAACGGCTGTTTCTAACAGGTTTAAATAAATACATTTCCGGCATCTTGCCCCCCCTTCGGGAAGCCTTTCCAAACCATTCATTGCTAGTTTCCAGGAAAGCGGATTGTAATGACCGTATTCAATTTCTATTTGATAATACTGACCTAAAAGGGAAACCGCATCTTTTCTTTTGTTGTATTCTTCGAGGGGTTGTATATTGGAGTTTCCGAAATACCCAATGACTTGAAAGCCCACTCGAAGTCTTTCAATTGCCGTTGTGGCATCGGGTGCACAACATATATGTAACAAAATCTGATTTGTCAAAACAGTTTCTCCGAATCTAATAAAATGGTAACTGGTCCATCGTTAACCAAAGAAAACATCATATGCTCCTGAAATTTTCCGTATTCAACAAGAATGCCTTCGTTTTCGATCATTTTTCCGCAAGTCTGGTATAGATCTTTCGCTTGATCGGCACCTGCTGCCGCCGTAAAAGAAGGTCTTTTCCCTTTTCGGGCATCGGCGTAAAGGGTAAACTGCGAAACCAGCAATACCTTTCCGCCAATCTCTTTGATGGAGAGATTCAATTTATGATCATCATCTTCGAATACCCGCAAACCGGCAATCTTCGTTGCCATCCATGCTGCATCCTTTTCGGTATCCTGATGGGTGACTCCTAACAATACCGCCAACCCTTCGCTGATCATGCCTGTTATTTCACCTGCCACCTCTATTTTAGCCCATTTTACCTTTTGTACAACTGCTCGCATCATTTCCTCCTGGCTCTGTAGACCCTTGAAATGCCCTTTAAACCCTTCCAGTACTCGATTACATCTGTTAATTGAGCAGCTGATCTCACATATACTGTGATGGTGTAGACCACATAATCCCAATTGTTGAATTTGGTGTTCACTTCTCTCATTTTTAAGTTTTTTTCTTTGGTTTTTTGAATGATATCTTTTAGTACCTTGCCGGAAGTATCGGAAGATTCGAGTATGACTCTGGCAAGATAAAACTCATTTTCCGTATCGCCCCATTTGACTTCAACCATTTCGCCGTCTTGAACGTCTTGAGCATTCGGGCAATTGGCAGCATGAATGGTGATCCCTTTTTTGCTCATAATTCCAACGACTTTGTCTCCTGGCAAAGGATTACAACAATGGGCAATCTTGACTTCAATCCCGGATTCTCCGTTCACAAAAACCGTATTACTGGATTTGATCTTTCCGCCGTCTACGATAAAAGGTTCTTCTTCATCATCCTCGGTAAAAAGAGAACAGATTTGCTCGGGAGAATAATTAGAGTCTCCGATTTTCATCAAAATGTCGTTTTCTGTAAAATTCTGGTTTAAGTTTAAAAATTCCGTTAATTTCTCCGAGGATAAGATTTCATCTATTGAAAGATTCAACCTTTTAGAAGCTTTTCTCATGATGTCTTTGCCTAAATCAATCAATCGGTCGCTATCTCTTTTCTTAAAAAACCTTCTGATCTTGGCTCGAGTGCTTGACGATTTGGCCCATTTCAGCCAATCAAGACTGGGACCACTGCGATTTTTATTAACAATGATCTCAACGATATCGCCATTTTGTAATTCATAGCTGTTTTGTACAATTTTCCCGTTGACTTTTGCGCCTGCAAAATGATGACCGACTTCCGTATGAACAGAATAGGCAAAATCAATGCTAGTTGCCCCTGCCGGTAGATGTTTTACTTCACCTTTTGGGGTGAATATGTACACTTCTTCCACTTGAAGTTCGTTTTGGAAATCTTTGAATCCCGTAAACCCTTGTTCATAATCCTGATGCCATTCCACCAGCCTTTTTAACCAATTCTGCTGATATTTTGACATTTTGCCCTCTTTATAGATCCAATGGGCTGCCAATCCATGTTCTGCTTCATTATGCATGTCTTGGCTTCGGATTTGAATTTCTAACGGTTCCCCTCGATGTGTGATGACCGTTGTGTGCAAAGAGCGATATCCGTTTGATTTGGGAGTAGCGATGTAATCCTTGACACGGCCGGGAATCGGTTTCCACAAATTGTGAACCAGCCCCATCACATAATAGCATTCACGTTCTGTTTCAGTTAGGACCCTCAAGGCAATCAGATCGTATATTTCATCAAAGGATTTGCCTCGTTTGGTCATTTTTTGCCAGATACTGTAAAAATGTTTTTCCCTTCCCGATATCTGGCAATCAATCCCTTGTCTGGCAAGTGATAACTGTAAAAGGCTTTTGTATTCTTCCGTAATCAACTCTCGATTAGCCCTTTTTTCGTCCACCATATCCGCTATTCGCTCATATTCATTTGGGTAAAGGTGTTTGAAGGCAAGATCTTCAAGTTGCCATTTCAACGAATGAATGCCAAGTCTGTGGGCAATAGGCGAGAAGATTTGGAAGGTTTCCTTGGATTTTTCTTCCTGTTTTAATCTGGGCATCGAATCGATAGTACGCATATTATGCAATCTATCAGCTAATTTCACCAATATTACTCGAATATCTTGTGCCATGGCAAAGAACATTTTTAGGATGGTCTCAGCCTTTTTGTCGATATTGGTTTTTGAAATGTCGATTTTATCTATCTTCGTCACACCATCAACGATATGGGCAACTTCTTCGCCAAATTTCATTCTGATATCAGCAAGGGTTGCATTCGTATCTTCTGCAACATCATGAAGAAGGCCGGCTTTTACACTAACGATATCCAGGTTTAGTTCGGCAAGAATCAAAGCAACGTTCAAAGGGTGTATGATATAAGGCTCTCCGGAAACTCGGGTTTGTGATCCATGACAAATTTTAGCGAACTCATAGGCTTCTACAACGCTTAAAAGTTCTTCTTCTGAATAATTTTTAAACAAATATCCTAACGTCTTTCTAAGTTCTTCCGGAAGCTTTTCCATCTTTAATTTGGTCATAAATTCCTGCCTTTATTCCGTTTGCTCTATTTTAACATATTGAAGCGTTCTTTTTCTTGAAAATCCCAAGAAGAATCGTTTTCTATCGTACCGGTTCAACCCATCATATCCATTAAATAATCTTGAATGATTTCATATTCATTTGGCAGAATGATAAACGCTTCTTTCTTTTCTAGTCTTTCTTTTAACCGCATGGGAATGTCCATGGGATTTCCCAGTATCGAGTCCATATCCTTTTTAAATTTTGCCGGATGGGCTGTCTCCAATGTAATACCCTTTCTATGGCGAAGCTCATGATAATCGATTGCCCCTTTTTTCATGGCCAAAAAACCAATGGCACCATGGGGATCCAACAGATAATGATGATCATGGTAAACTTCTTTAATAAGAGACTTGGTTTGTTCGTCTGTGAAAGACATACCGATCAAATCCTCTTTTATCTGTTGATCATTGTCCCGATAGAGTTCAAGTATACGCTCAAAATTACTGGGATTTCCCACATCCATTGCATTGGACAACGTCGTTCTTGAAGGCTTTGGATTGTATTCACCGGTAAGAAGGTACTGGGGTATCACATCGTTGATATTGGTGGCTGCTATGAATCGATGAATTCCCAACCCCATTTTTTTAGCAATGATTCCAGCACATAAATTTCCGAAATTTCCGCTAGGGACGCAAACATAGGGCTTTTCATCGTTTTCTATTTGAGTAACGGCTTTGAAGTAATAGACGGTTTGTGGCAATAAACGGGCAATGTTGATGGAGTTAGCCGTTGTGATCCGGTGCTTGGTTGTGATTTTTGGATCTCTTAACAGCTGTTTGACAATTTTCTGGCAATCATCAAACGTTCCCTTTATTTCCATAGGGTGGATGTTTGCCCCATAGGTAGTGATTTGTTTTTTTTGATTCTCGCTAATCTTTTCAGACGGATAAAGGATAAAAACTCGAATCCCTTCTACATTAAAAAAACCACTTGCTACAGCGCTACCCGTATCACCTGAAGTTGCCACAACAAGATTGATTTCCCTGTTTGCGTCTTTATTCAGTTTTGATAACAACCTCGACATAAAACGGGCTCCGATATCTTTAAAGGCTAGAGTTGGGCCGTGGAACAGCTCCAACACAAAGAATTGTTCTGAGATGGGTATTAAAGGCGTGTCGAAATTAAGAGCTTCCTCTACAATTTGATTGATTTCAGAAGGATTCAAATCCTCGCAAAGGTATTTATCCAATACGATCTTTGCAATCTCACGAATAGACAATTTGTTCATTTGGGATATAAGCAATGGGGGGATTTGGGGTATCCTGGCGGGCATAAACAGACCTCCATCGTCAGGCATTCCCTTTATGACGGCTGTTTTTAAGTCACAAACGTTTCTTATGTTTTTCGTACTGTAAAATTTCATGCTTTATTCCTCCAAACGTTGTGCATAACTTCCATGATGATTGAGTTTAAAAAGGTATGCTTGGCATGCGATTCCTTTTTCTGTTAAGAGTCTTTCTATTTCTAATCTGACGGTTTGAAGATTTTTCTCTTGGTCGGATAATGAAAAGACGGTGGGACCGGACCCGGAAATTGAAAGATTAAACGCCTGATATTTTAGCGCAATGGTTCGCATTTCTGAAAAGTAAGGGATAAAATCAACCCGATGGGGTTCAATGAGGAAATCCATTAACGAACGTTTCACTATATCCAAATCATTGAGAAAAAAGCCCGATATCAGTGAACCGATATTCGACCATTGTTTAACAACCAAATCAAGCGGGACTTTTTTAGGTAAAACCTCTCGTGCTTTTTCTGTGTTGACTTCCACATCCGGATGAATCAGTAGGCAGTACAAAGAATTGGGAACAGGTAAAGAAATAACCTGCATTGGTTGAGAATGTTGAATGAGTGTAATCCCACCATAGAGTGATGGGGCGATATTGTCACCGTGCGCTGAGCCACAGGCCATTTTTTCACTATTCAGCCCGATTTGAAAAAGTTCTTCCCGTGTAGCCAAATTGTCAAAGAGGGTGTTGATTGCCAGCAGTGCGGCTACTGAACTGGCAGCACTTGAACCCATGCCGCTACCAATGGGCATTCGTTTTTCCAATTCGATAAAGATTCCTTGCCGAGTGAGCTGGAATTTGTTGAGATACTCTTTCACCGCAAAACCAGCGGTATTTTTGTCCGGATCATCTGAAATGGTCTTGTTGTTGAGAACTTTTAATCTGACACCTTTGAAATCGTCTGTTCGATGGATTCTGACTATATCATAAAGGCTATCAACTGAAAAACCTAATATATCGAATCCGCAAGAAATGTTTGCAACCGTAGCCTTCCCAATAGCTTGGACAATAGGCATCAATAATCCCACCTTTTATTCATGGTGGTAGCTATTCGAAAGATGTCTGACATCACACCCCCTGCAGTAACTTCAGCTCCAGCGCCTGCTCCTTTAATAACCAGCGGATTAGTATATCGGCGAGTATAAATAGCAATAATGTTATCCGTTCCTTGAAGGGAATAAAAGGGATGATCTTGGTTGATCTCTACTAGACTGATTGATGCTTTTCCCCCTTCATATTTACCGATCCAACGGATTATCTTGTTGTTTTGAGCGGCTTTTTTGATCCATTGAGAATACCGATCATCTTGCTCTTTAAGAATCATATAGAAATCTTCAAGCTTGTCGACTTGATCGCAGCGTTTGGGAATCAATCTGTCGATTGCAATGTCCCCAATTTCCATAGATGCTCCCGATTCCCTTACCAGTAAGAGAATTTTTCTTGCAAAATCTATTCCTGACAGGTCAATTCTGGGATCGGGTTCAGTATAGCCGAGTTCTTTTGCCTTCTTAACTGTTTCACTAAATGGAACAGATTCATTGATTGAATTGAAGATAAAGCTGATGGTACCGGATAAAATGGCCTCAAATTTGATAATCTCATCACCGGAATCTCTTAAATTTCTGATCGTATCGATGATTGGAAGTCCTGCACCGGCATTGGTTTCATAAAGAAAGTGCACTTTATACTGAGCAGCTGTTTTTTTAAGCAGTTCATAATCTGTCATGGGTTTTGTATTAGCTATTTTATTGGCTGCCACTATCGATAATCTGTTCTCCATCAGTAATAGGTAATGATCAGATATCTTTTCACTCGCCGTACAATCTATAAAAACGGTATTGATCAGGTTGTTTTCCTTTATGAAAGTCAATAATTTTGGAATATCAGAGGGCAAATCTGATTGACTCAACTGCTCCTTCCAGTTCGATAAATCAATTCCATGGGGATGAAAGATCATTCTTCTGGAATCCAACACGGAGATAACGCTTAGTTCCACGCCGTTTAATTTTTGAAAAGATTTCCTGGAAATTTTGATTTGCTCAATCAATTCGCTACCAATGAGTCCCTTTCCTGCAATGATTAGATTGAGAATTCGTTTTTGAGTGAAAAAGGCATTATGAAGGCTGTTCAATGCCCTTTCCTCATCCTCTTTACTGATTACGATAGAAATATTTAATTCAGAAGCTCCCTGTGCAATCGCAATGACATTAACCCCGTTTTCTCCAAAGGCATTAAAAATTCTTCCCGCAACACCAGGCGTGTTTTTCATACGATCTCCCACAACTGCGATAATGGAAAGATTTTCCTCTACACCAATTTCATCAATCATTTTCGACATCATTTCAAGTTGAAACGCTTCTTTAAGGTTTTTACAGGCTGCTGATGTGGCTTTCGGTTCAACGGCAACACATATGGACTGTTCAGATGAAGCTTGGCTGATGAGGATGACGTTGATGTCATGATCAGCTAAAGTTCTGAAAATTCTTGCGGAGATTCCTCTAACGCCGATCATACCACTACCTTTGATATTGATCAAAGAAACTCGATCTATTGAAGTAATGCCTTTAGCGAAGTGTTTTAGGGGGGTTGTTTTTGTTGAGCAAATTGTTCCTGCAAAAGAAGGATCGAATGTATTTTTTATCACAATGGGAACCCCTTTTTCTTTTGCGGGTCGGATAGAATGAGGGAGCAACACTTTTGCACCAAAATAGGACAATTCCAATGCCTCATCATAGCTTAGCATTGATAAACTGAAGGCGTCTTTAACCTTATTTGGATCAGCCGACATGAAACCATTAACATCTGTCCAAATCTGAACTTCATCAGCTCCTAATACAGCACCGATGTATGTTGCGGTTAAATCCGATCCGCCTCTTCCCAAAGTAGTGATCACGCCGTTTTCCGTTCTGCCGGTAAACCCGGGTATGATTTTCACCGTTTGACTGTTCTTTGAAAAGTATTCATTAATAGCTTTAGAGGAGAGTTCAGAGTTTATTTTCGCCTGGCCAAATACTTCATCAGTAAAAATAAGATGATAGGAATCACAAAATTCAGCCGCTATGTGTTGACTGTTAAGAAAAAGAGCCAATAAACGTGCAGAAATCTTTTCACCAAAACTTATGATTAAATCACGTGTTCGAGGTGAAAATTCCCTGATTAAAAAAACACCTTCCAGTAATTGTTCCATTTCTGTATGAATTTCATCTATTTGATCCAAAAGAATGTTTTTTTGGGTAATCAAAAGGTCATTGATTGCTTGTTCATGTCTTTGAATGATTGTTTGTGAGAGTTGTCTAAAGTCAGGATTTCCTGATGCTGCCTTAATCCCAGCGTTGATCAGTGCATCGGTTGTTCCCGAAAAAGCAGAACAAACGACGATTTGTGCCTTTTCACTTTGGATGATTTGTGTGCATCTGTTTATACCTGTTGCATCCGATATTGAAGTTCCTCCAAATTTCATTATTTTCATTGTTAACACCTACCGTTTTTCTTTTGAATTTCACAAATATACCACAAACGAATACAAACAACAGAAAA